>JBEKJX010000065.1:0-11672 GCA_050011015.1 Smithella sp. | reverse complement strand
CAATGGCATCGGCAGCTTTCAAAGCTTTCTCAACATGTTTTCGGATAGCGTGGCGCTGCTGTGTCTCAATAAAGCTATCATCAGGAAGAGTCATTTCTTGACCTTTCGTGAACGAAGAAATGCAAGATATTTTAACAATTCTTCCTCTTCATCGCGAGTTAGATTATCTCTTGCAAACGTTGGAATTCGACCATGTTTCTCAGTTTCACTCCGCATAGTAGCCGCAGTTATATATCCTGCTTTATCCATGAGAACCTCATAAGCCGCCCCATAAACCTCCGCAAGGCAGTGTAGTATATTTGGCGAAGGTTTATTTATTCGGCCATTCTCAAGTTGGCTAAGATACGCATTTGATACTTCATGATCTGTTGCTTCTTCAACCTCGCGTAACGTCATACGTTTTGTTGTACGAATATTTGCCAAAAATTCTCCCAAGGATTGAGGTTCCTGTTTGGGCAGCATTTCTTTTTTCTTTGGCATAATTAACCTCCCTGTCTATGTTAATGATAAGAATATTATATCTCAATATGCTAAATCAAGCAAGCGTATTAAATAAGTGCTTGACAAATTATTATTGCTAAGTTAAATTAGCATAACAAAGAATACTCTCAAGGAGGACAAAAGATGAAAAAATATGGTTGAATCCCAAAAAGATTTGTTCATCGGCATATACAATTGGAAGAGAAAAATAAAGCGAGTTGAAGGAGTATGAATATGGAAAAAACAAACATAGAGGTAAAATTAGCAGAAACAACAGAATATCTCGAAGACAAAACTCAACTGGAAAAAAATCCCGAAGAAACTCTGCATCACGAACATCACGTTCGCATCGACGGAGAAATAGTAAAAATTGATACACAGTTTCCGACCGGCGAAATGCTTCTAAAAAAAGTTGGCAAGCGATCTTGTGCTTTTGAGTTAATTGAGGAATTCGAACATCGCGAGAATGATGTTGTGGAACCGGATGAGAAAGTGGATCTCCGAAAGCATGGGTTGAAGGGTTTCATCACCGCCCACAAGGAGATTGTAACCATTTTTATCAACGACAAGCCCTATGAAATCGAGAGAGGTGAACGTATTGTGTCGGACATTCTCGCAAAGGTCGGTCAGACACCGGAGGGATATATTTTGCTGGAAGAGAAGCATGGGCCGCCGCTGCCATTGCCTACTGATAAGCCAGTGAAAATTTTCGGCTGCGAGATATTCTATTCGCAAGTGCAATCAGGCGGTTCCGCATAGAGGGTGATGTGATGGAATATCCAAAAGAACAAACTGATGAACTCAAATCTTATTGCTCTAAATTGAGTACCTTTACTGAAGGTGGTATAACCTTCTTGTATATGGAGGGACTTCGCCTTCCCGTAGGTTGTGATCCACAAATCTGTGATGCGTTGTTATGTCCAGTGCCCCGAGATGGCTATCCCTCGCGACTCTATCTCTTGATCCAGGTTAAATCTCACTACACTAGAAAATGGAATGTCAGCAACGCCCGTATCGGAGAGAAGAATTGGTTCGCGTTCTCGTGGAAGGTTGAACTTGCATCACCAACTCTCGTTCAAATATTGATTGCCCACCTGACGGGTTTTACGAGGGAAAAATGAGAATCGACATTAAGCTGACTGGACGTTTGTACAATAAAATCGTTAGGGATCTGGCGCGGCCACATCCATTCGCAGTAGAACGCGTTGGCTTTGTTTTCGGCCGCATGGGGTTGCTTGCGGACGAGAGCACACTTATTATCCTCACTCGCTATCAGTCAATTCCAGACGATCAATATGTGGAGGATCCCAGCGTCGGCGCGCGAATAGGAAACAAAGCTCTCACGTGGGCAATGCAAGCTCTTTATTTTGGCCGCACAACCAGCGAAGGGATTTTTCACATTCACATGCATCAGCATAAGGACGAAACAAGGATGAGCTGGATTGATAGCCGCGATACCCCTAAGCTCATACCCGGATTTCAGTCTGTTAGCAACGAAGCCGCACACGGTATCATCATCTTGAGCCTGAATCACGGTTCTGGTTGGGTGTGGCTCCCGGCTCGCAAAGAACCTTTCACTGCCGACACCATGAGTGTTATCGGTGCTCCAGTTAGTATCTTTGAACGGAGAATGACGAAATGAGCACAGATCGTTTTTCACGCCAGTCATTTCTCGGGGAAAATTCAGAGGATTTAATTTCTCGATGCACAATAGGGGTGGTAGGCCTCGGCGGCGGTGGATCGCATATTATACAACAGTTAGCACATATAGGTTTTCAGCATTATATCATTTATGACAATGATGTAGTCGAAGAGTCAAATTTGAATCGCCTTGTCGGAGCAAGGACTATAGACGTTCCTGCTACGACGCAAAAACTCCATATCGCAAAAATGATGATTTATGGTCTTCAACCTAATGCGAACGTGAAAGACTTCGCATGCAAGTGGCAAGAGAATCCCAAGCCGCTTCGGGAATGTCAAATCGTTTTCGGATGCATAGACAGCTACAAGGGGCGCGAGGAGCTCGAAATTGCATGCAGGCGTTATCTCATGCACTACATCGACATTGGTATGGACGTTCATGGAAAGGAAAGACCCGTCATCGGCGGTCAGGTAATTCTTTCTTCGCCCGGAGAATTATGCATGAGGTGTATGGGTTTTTTGACCGACGAGAAACTTGCTGCGGAGGCTGGTTTATACGGTAACGCAGGCTCTCGCCCACAGGTCGTTTGGCCGAATGGTGTCTTGGCATCAACAGCGGTTGGATTGGCGGTAAACATCGTAACTGGCTGGACACGGCATTCTCTATCTCACGTATATATGGTTTATGACGGAAATCAGGCTACGATTAGTGAGAGCATTACCCTACGCAATCTAAAGGTCGCAACCTGTCCCCATTTCTTGAACACTGACGTCGGCGATCCCATTCTCGTCCGACTATAGTTCAGTCCTGGCATCCTATTCAGAATGTATGGGGTGATTTAAAAGTTATAATTTCAATTTCTCAATATCTTTATAGCTGAAACTGGAATGACCATTAGCAGCCATCGCATCATAAAATCAGCAAGCACAACGCATATCCTTCTGCGAACTCTGGACGCACTATACACGGTATTTCGTTAACTTATGCCAATTCTAAATCAAAGCGTTATTTTTGTTGGCGTCGTTGTCGGCTTCCTCAACGTATTTAAATACGGGAGTGCCACCCGAAGGGGGCACAATAAAAAACAGATGTTTTCCTTACCGGTGATCTGCGCCATTATGGCGTAGATCACATACGCCTCGTCGCCTCCACCTGGCCGCCTCAATATCATCTTTGATTTAGAAATGGTTTAAGATTGACCTGATATGAAGCGATAAAAGGTGGCAAATGACTCAGTATTTATGGGAGCGTCCGGATTGGACTCACTTTAGGTGGAAGAATTTTTTTAGATATATTTATTTGTCAGAATTTCTTAATTAATTGCTTTGATGAATGCGTCATCTTCAGTAAGTTCTTCTATATTCAATTTGATCATTTCATTTAACGCACTATTAACGTTCGCAAGCTTGGATGCTTTGCGTTGCGTGGTTTTTGTTGATTCGTATACGGCATCACCTGTCTGCAAATCCTTTACAAGATAGTGAACCTTCAAAATCCATTCCACGTTGTAGCTCAAATCATCAACCAGAAGGTCTTCGATCTCGCCGCTGAGGACTCTGGTCTTATCATCGAGCTTTATACCGGCAAAACGCAACTGAGCGGCAACTGAATCCCTGAAAAAGATATTGATGTTTTTGTCAAATTTCAGGCTGCCCAATGCTTTATTGCGAATCTGAAAAGGTTTTACTTTACCGGTTTCTGCCGGAAGATACTTGAAGCCGGATACGGATACGCTTCCGGAAACTTTGCTGGCAGAACCTGGCAGGTAGCTCAATGGGATCCTTGCACAACCATCCACAGAGAACATGGCAAATCCGAATAAAAGCAGTATTGCCGCCGGGGAAAGAACTCTTCTTGAACCAGCCGGTTTCTGCATGAATCAATCCTCCTTTCTATAGATGTTGTGTTGCTCTTATCGTGCTCTGATAATCGGTTCAATTGCGAATAAAAATCGATGAACTGCAACGGGAAACATATACCACACGTTAAGTTAGAATTCTACGGCTTTGCCAAAAACACGGACAATACTTGACACGGACATAATTTAAATTTATACTTATTTATATTTTCAATCAGGAGGTAAACAGTGAAAAAATCAACAGCAACTCTTATACTTATTCTTTTCCTCTTTCCAACTTTTGCTTTAGCTAAAAACTTATCCTCTAAAGATCCAGTGGCAGGAGTAACAGAACAATTCAAAAAAAGTTTCCCGAAAAATAATTTTGAGAGCATATCGCCTACCGATATTAAAGGAATGTATGAAATATATACGGGCAATCAAATTTATTATTATATGCCGAAAGAAGATGTAATCATTTTCGGCCCCATCCTTTCCAAAAACGGCGTAAATATCACCAGGGAAAGCAATTCCAAAAAGATGGCGCTAAAAATGGCTAAATTGCCTCTGGACAGCGCTTTAAAAATTGGCAACGGGAAAACAACCGTCGTGGAATTTATTGACCCCAATTGTCACTTCTGCCGTGAGTCTTATAAATATTTTGTTCAGCGTAAAGATGTAACTATTTATGCTTTCTTTTTCCCGCTGTCTAAAGAATCGGCAGACAAGATTAAATACATTTTATGTTCAAAAGATGCGGCCAAGACTTATGATGATGCACTGAGCGGAAAGCTTGATCATACTCAACTTACTGCCTGTACCGATAAAAAAGTTGATGAAACAGCTAATACACAGATGAAGTTGGCTGCGCAAATCGGAGTTAGAGGAACACCGTTATTTTATATCAAAGGTCAGGCAATTGATGGATTTGATCAACCCGCTATTGAAAAACTCTTAAAAGATTAGGTAAGACGTATAAAACGGTAGCCGTTTTTTATAAAAAGGACGGCTACCGGATCTTTGCTCCTGTTTTTGCTTCGCGATCAAATGACAGTACGGTAAGCCCTTTATCCGTATCGGTCGCCAAAAGCATGCCGTAAGATTCCACTCCCATCAATTTCGCCGGCTTTAAGTTAGCAACAACTACGATACTTTTACCGATTAATTCCTCCGGAGTGTAGTCTTTGCCGATACCGGCGACGATTGTGCGTTCCTCACCGATATCAATTTTAAGTTTCAACAGTTTACTGGATTTGGGAACAGCTTCCGCCGCCAGAATTTTTGCCACACGCAAATCCGCTTTGGCAAATGTCTCGTAGTCTATTTCCGGTTTTAAATCAATCATGGAAGATTTTTTCTCCTGCATCTGATTTTCTTTTTCCTGAACAATACGCGGGAACAGCGATTCGCCGCGAATTAAGGGGCTGCCCGCCTTTAAGGCATCCTCTTTTTTTATACTGGCCATATCCGGATTTTGAAATTCATCTACCCCGATTTGCCGCAATATTTTCTCCGCGGTTTGCGGCATGAAAGGCTTGAGCAGAATAGCTATTGCCCGCAAGGCCACAAGCAAATCATACATAATCGCTGTTAGTTTTTCCTTGTTTGCGGGATCTTTTCCCAAAGTCCACGGCTCATTCTCGACAATGTATTTGTTAGTGATATTTATAAAATCCCAAATGGCAATCAAGGCTTTATGCAGGGACATATCATTAAAACCGGATTCGACTTCCGCGACCGTTTTCAGGGCGGATTCGTGCAATGCCGAATTTTTCTCTTTAAGATTGATTTCCGGCACTTTGCCGTCGCAATATTTGATGGCCATGGTAATAGCGCGGCTGACCAGATTGCCCAAATCATTGGCCAAATCAGAATTTAACCGCTGCACAAAAGCTTCCTCGGAAAAATTGGAATCCAGCCCGAAAACCATATCTCTCAAAAGAAAATAACGAAAAGCATCCAAACCGTATTTGTCTTTTAAATCAAGCGGACGAACAATATTACCCAGGCTTTTGGACATCTTGCTCTGATCCGAATTCCAGTAGCCATGAACATTCAGGCGCCGGTATGGTTCAATACCCGCGGCTTTAAGCATTGTCGGCCAGTAAATGCCGTGCGGTTTCAAAATGTCTTTTGCAATAAGATGCTGGGCGACAGGCCAGAACATTTTAAATTTATCTGAGTCAGGATAATCCAGAGCGGTAACATAATTAATCAAAGCGTCAAACCAGACATAGGTTACGTAGTCCTGATCAAACGGGAGCGTGATTCCCCATTGTAATCGGGACTTGGGGCGCGATATGCAAAGATCCTCCAGTGGTTCACGCAAAAAAGCCAAAACTTCGTTTTTATATCTTTCCGGACGGATAAAATCGGGGTTTTCTTTGATGTGATTAATCAACCAGTCCTGATATTTGCTCATGCGAAAGAAATAATTGCTTTCCTTGCGATGCTCCGGTTTTGTCTGGTGATCGGGACACTTGCCATCCACCAGTTCCTTTTCCATATAAAATCGCTCGCATCCGACACAATAAAAACCTTCGTAAGCGCCAAAATAGATATCTCCGGAATCGTAAACTTTCTGTAAAATATTACGCACAGTTTCGATGTGGTTCGTATCTGTTGTCCGGATAAAATAATCGTTGGTTACGGAAAGTTCGGGCCAGAGATTACGAAATTGGCCGCTGATTCGATCCGCGTATTCTTTGGGCGTGATCCCGGCCTTCTGCGCCGCTTCCGCGATTTTATCGCCGTGTTCATCAGTTCCAGTCACAAAGAAAGTATTTTCGCCAATCATGCGATGATACCTGGCCAGAACATCGGCAACAATGGTCGTATAAGCATGTCCGATATGCGGTGACGCATTAACGTAATAAATCGGCGTTGTTATATAAAATGATTTCGGCATATTAACAGTATCTCCATCCTGATATTAAAAAGCGTCCTTTTCATCCAATTTTTCCAGGTCCAATGTCTGCTTTTCACTCTGCACGTCCGGATTAACATCATCAGTATTAACAGCTTTAGGACATTTTTTTCGCCCGGAGTATCCTTCATGTTCAAAAGCCAGACAGCACATCAGGCGGCCACACAATCCGGAGATTTTTTCCGGATTCAGCGACATGCTTTGTTCTTTCGCCATTTTAACGGTAACTCTCTCTAAATTTTGCAGTATTCCCGCGCAGCAGACCATCCGGCCGCAAACAGCAATGCCTTTGGTAATACGTGTTTCCTGCCTTGCGCCTATCTGCTTGAGTTCTATTCTTATCTTGAATCTTTGAACCAGGTCTTTGACCAGTTCACGGAAGTCCACTCTGCTTTCCGACGTAAAGTAAAAAATGATTTTGTTCTTTTCGAAGAGGCAGTCCACATCGATTAATTTCATGGAAAGCTCTCTTTTCTGAATCCGTTCCATACAAAATTTCCGGGCTTCGACTTCCAGTTTGTCGTTTTCTTCTTTAATTTGCAAATCTTGAGATGTTACTTTACGAACAACTTTTTTTAGATTTGCCGGAAGATCCGACGGTTGACACCTTTTTACGTCATTAGCAACAACTCCCAGCGCCAGACCATTATCCGTATTGACAATAACCTGATCATTTTTATGCAAAATGAGATCATCGGCACTGAAACTATATATCCTGCCCTCTTGTTTGAATTTAATTCCAATAATATTTACAAGCAATTTTTACCCTACCTGATTTTTAATAATTTAACTTAAATGCCATTGTTTCCAATGTCAATGATTTGTTGACATTCTGTTCCAAAATCTCTCCCGCCTTTTCTATCTGCGCTATATTCTGAAGGATTTGTTCGCCGGATAAACGCGCGGCACAGGTTGCAATAAAAGAAGAAATATCTTGATTGATCAACATTTCGCTTTTTTTGATTTCTTTAAAAACCAAAGCATCACGGAAAAAAGTGTTAAGAATATTCAACCCCTGCCTGATTTCTTTTTTCCCTTGTCCCAGAAAAGACGCAAAATTGATTAGACTGAAAGGGTCATCCGGGCGTGTCACTGAAAGCAACTTTAATAATTCCGTACGATAGCCAACAATATCTTCTTTATTTAATTCCATTGCGTTACCAATTGAACCTCCGGATAAAGCGGCCAGAAGTAAAGCTCTTTGGTTGTCCATACCCATCTGAGCGATAAGAAATTTTGCCACTATTTCGGAACTGAGTGGATTAAAACGCATATGCTGGCAACGGGAAATGATTGTGGATGGCAGAGAATAAGGTCTGGCTGTAACCAGAATTAATATATTGGACGGAGACGGTTCTTCCAACATTTTTAACAACGCGTTTGCCGCCTGATCGTTCATTTTATCGGCATCATCAATAACAAATGCCCGCATCCTGGCTTCCAGAGGTTTACATTTAATTCGTTTCTGAATTTCACGAATGGAATCAATACGAATAAACTGACCATCGGCTTCTACGGAAAAGATATCGGGATGGCTTTCGCGCTGAATTTTCCGGCAGGAAATACATTCGCCGCAGGAATCATGAAGAGAATCTACCTTCTCGCAATTGAGAGCCTTGATAAATTCCAAGGCTAAAGTTTTTTTGCCCACGGAGGGGATGCCGCTGAAAAGATAAGCATGCCCTATTCTTTTTTGAGCCAGGGTTTTTTGGATAATCCCTATTTTTTTTTCATGGCCGTAAATATCGCGAAAAGACATAATTTATAAGGGAAGTCCCTGAAATGACTAATTTCGTAAATTTATAAAATCACTAATATGCCGGCGCACTTCTTCTTGAATGTCGTTAATATCACGATTTGCGTCAATTAAGCGGAAACGTTGGGGATCATTTCTTAAAATATTGAGATAACCTTCACGAATCCTCCTATGGAAATCAATCTTTTCTCTTTCAAACCTGTCGATGGAAGAAGATTCCTTAAGACGATTATTTCGATCCATAGCTCTTTGCAGCCCGATTTCTACCGGCAAATCAAACAGTAAAGTCAAGTCCGGTTTTAAACACATTGCAGAATAATCGTTGATTAACGTGATAAATTCATAATCAAGACCGCGTCCGGCGCCCTGATAGGCGTAAGTGGCGTCAGAAAACCGGTCGCATAAAACAACTTTGTTTTGTTCTAAGGCCGGCATAATTATCTCCCGAACATGTTGTGCCCGGGCAGCGCAAAACAAAAACATTTCAGTTTCAGCGCACATATAATTATGTTCACTGTTAAACAGGATGCCTCCTATTTTCCGGCCGATGTCTGTTCCTGACGGTTCCTGGGTAACAAGAAGCGGAACGTTCTTCTCAACAAAATATTTGGCAACAAGTTTTATTTGGGTGGACTTTCCCGAACCCTCAATACCTTCAAAAGTAATTAACTTTCTCACCAACCAAACCTTTCACACCCGATCTTTTATTAATTCCTTAAAAACTACCGGTTTAATTTTCGTAAAATAACAAGACGTGCCTGACATTCAGTGAGGATAGTTTGTAATTAAAAAGGGAAAACTGGGAATATATCCATGTGAATCAGGATTTATTCCCAGTTGTAATTTTGCCGCTGATAAATTATTTTCCATCCCCGGGAACGATTGCTTCCACCGGACATTGATCGGCACAATTCCCGCAATCGTTACACAGTTTAGCGTCGATAACATATTTATCGTCACCTTCAGAAATTGCCTCGACAGGGCATTCGCTTTCACAAGAACCGCAAGCGATGCATTCGTCAGTAATCACATATGCCATAATTCTTCATGCTCCTTCTTATAATAATTATTTACACAAAACAAAAATCCCTTACCAATTGGCTGTCATGAAATCTTTGTTAATCAAAATCACTGATAATTGTCAATTCACAAAAAAATCTTTTTGGGTATTTTGACAGGTTATTGCCGAAAGTTTAACTTAGACAGCAATGACTTCCTTTATATCCGGTATTTGCTTCTTAATCATTTTTTCTATCCCCATCTTTAAAGTCATCTGGGACATGGGACAACCACGGCAAGCGCCGGTTAACTTCACCTTTACTATCCCATCTTCGCTGACATCTATAAGTTCCACATCTCCGCCATCAGCCTGCAGGCTGGGTCTTATAAGATCAATGGCTTTTTGCACTTCTTCTTTCATCTTATTTCTCCTTAGTCGGTTAAATTTTATCTTTTTCGTCCGCTCAATGCGGCATATAACCAATCATTTTATTGATAACATCCTGGGCAATTTTAAGCAATTCAGGTTTTATTATCACATAATCTTCTATGATATTATGACCGGCTTTCCACATTAATTTTCCGGTGGAAACATCATATAGTTCCATGGTTATACTAACCTTTGCCAATTTCTTATCATGATCTTCAGCATATTCCCAATCGTCAACGGACACCAGCAAAAGCGCGTCAATTTTTGCCAGTTCGCCGATTTTTCTGCTCAGATCGGGGTCGGAATAATCAAGCTGACGCAGTTTAGAAAGATAGTCTGTTGTTGCTTTACGTAATTCTCCATTAGTCTGAATTTGTTTCTTCAAATTCTCAGCGTACATGACATTGGGAAACCACTTCTTTTCAATTAATGAACCCGCGACAATTTGCTCCACAGCTTCCCTGGAGTCAGTCATTGCCTTGTGATTCCATACTTCCACCGGAAACACAGCCACTCTTTGCGGGTGAAAATCCTTTGCTTCCGGCGCTGACTGGGAGAAACGCAATCCGCTGCAACCCATTGTTGTTAAAATAAAAATCATTAATATGCATTTAACAAACGATTTTTTTACCATAATTCTTAGAGTCTCCTTTTTTCCGGAAGTGCACTTCCATATCAAAAAACACGCCATAAGAAAACACAAAAACCAGCTATAATATAGCTGGTTTCCAGAAAGCCTTCCTTGATGGCTCCGGAAAGCACTTGCTTTTTATCACAAAACTGAAAACAAATCCATATATATAATATACATGGTAATAGAAAAAAACTTAAGGATGTACTCCAGCCTGCCGGATAAGAAAGTATAAGAAGAATGAATAATATCAATGAAGTAATTTTAAGTATGGTTATTGTCAGCTTTTTTCCGAAAAAAACGGGAATGGTTTCCTGTCCTATCAATTTATCACTTTGTATTTCCAAAATATCCGACATTGCCGAACGGATAAAAACTATTCCAAAGACAAAGGAAAAAGCAACGATCAAACCGGCATTAAAGGAATAATTATTTTTGAGCGCAGGCAAGATCGCCGCTACAATTCCCCAGGCTGCGGACATAGATATATTTTTTGAGCCGGGCAAATCTTTTAAACTCCGGAAATGCCATTTTTTAGGCAGAATCCTCATATTATAAAGCACACCGGCAAATGAAATAATAAATAGAAAAATAAAGACAATGACAGAATTATTAAATGCCAGCGCAAGGGCGGCGACAATAGAAAGTAAAGCGGTGTATAAATATATATTTTTGTGACGGTGGTAGCTTTCTTCCCGAAAAGAGCCGACAAGACCGGCAGGCTTTCGGCTAATCAAACGATTTAAGACATGTATTGCATATACATAAAAAGAGGCAATCGCTATAAAAGACAGGTTCACCGGCATATTCTGCAACAGCATACAAACCAGACAAAGACATCCCGCGCCCACAGCGGAATAAATATCCGTTTTGATTGCCCATATCCAGAGATTGAGCAATTTACCCAGGTTTTTTAACTTACGGCTTTGACCTTCCATGATTTTATCCATCACCCGATCGATAATCCAGTT
>JBEKJX010000064.1:0-11720 GCA_050011015.1 Smithella sp. | reverse complement strand
AACAAGAATAAATAAAATATTATATTTTTTATCCATATTAAAACTTCTTTTTCCTATATCAACAGCTTAATATGGTTATTTGTAAAATCAGGAGAAAACAAAACTCCTATTTTTCACCCCGATATATGCAGCCTGATTCCGGACTTTCCCGGACAACAATCTTGCTGAGTTGCGGCAGCTTCAAATGCAGATGTTGCCATATCCATTTGGCTATATTCTCCGATGTGGGATTATGCAGTCCCTCAATGTCATTCAAATATTTATGATCCAATTGATCATGCAGAGGTTTAAACGCTTCGTCAATATCCGCGAAATCCATTATCCAGCCGGATTGCGGATCAACTGATCCCTTGATATGAATTTCAACACAAAAGGAATGTCCATGTAATTCGGAACACTTGTGTCCTTCTCTAACATTGGGAAGACGATGCGCCGCATCAAATTTAAACACCTTAAAAATTTCCATTCCACGTACCCTATTTTATACCAAGAAGTTTATGCATCTGTAAGCCCAACCGCCACTGAGGATGCGACATTACGTATTCTAATGCCAAACGCACATTAATTTCACGATCAGGCGAATCCATCGGCTGCAGGAAGAAATACTGAAAATCCAGCATCGCGTATTTTTCCGGCTCCGCTCCCGGCTGCGGGAACACCAGTTTCAACTCCTGCCCCGAACGTAACAATAATTGAGCTCCGGCTTTGGGACTGACGCAAATCCAATCGATACATTCCGGCGGCAGGATTGTTCCGTTTGTTTCGACGGCTATTTCAAAGCCCTTTTCGTGCAAAGCGGATACCAACGCAGCATCCAACTGCAGCAACGGCTCTCCGCCTGTGCAGACAACCAGGGGCCTGGCTGATTTTATATTTCCCTCAGGCCATAATTCTTCAATTTTTCCGGATAATTCTTCCGGCGTTGGAAATAATCCGCCATCCGGTTTATCATAACCGGTAAAATCCGTATCGCAAAATTTACAAACGGCTTTTTCCCGATCAGCTTCTTTTCCCGACCATAAATTACAACCGGCAAAACGGCAGAAAACAGCCGGCCGGCCGCTATGATATCCTTCTCCCTGAATGGAATAAAATATATCCTTGATAAAATAGTTCAAAGACATTCCCTTATTTTTTATATTTTACAGGATCTATTAATCCCGCGTCCCTGAAACCTTTCAAACGTAAAAGACAGGAATCACATTCGCCGCAGGCTTCACCTGAAAATGAAGGGTCATAGCAACTATGCGTCAAACTATAGTCCACGCCCAGCTCAATGCCTTTTTGGATAATTTGCGACTTACTCATCTGGATGAGCGGAGTGTGAATTTTCAGTTTCTTCCCGCCTTCCACACAGGCTTTTGTCGCGAGATTGGCCATTTGTTCGTAAGCGGCAATATATTCGGGCCGGCAGTCAGGATAACCACTGTAGTCCAGGACATTCACTCCGATAAAAATATCGTTCGCTCCGATCACTTCCGCCCAGGCCAACGCGTAAGAAAGAAATATGGTATTGCGAGCAGGAACATAAGTTACCGGAATATCTTTTTTCATTTCTTCCGCACCTCTGTTTTTGGGCACATTGATATCCGCGGTTAACGCGGAACCGCCGATCTTGCGTAAATCAATATCCACTATCAGATGCCGGACAACGTTACAGCTTTGCGCGATACGTCCGGCTGCTTCCAGTTCTATGGCATGCCGCTGACCGTAGCGAAAGCTCAACGCGAAGATATCAAATCCCATGTTTTTAGCAATAGTCAGCGTCGTGGCGGAATCAATCCCGCCGCTCAGGAGAATAACAGCTTTTAAGTCATTTTTCATCATTTTGACACTTCGAAGAATATGCCGTCAATGGATACAGGAAGTTTTAATGCCAAAGAGGTTCATCGTATTGCAGGCTGTTACCTGCGCTACTTCTTCCCAGGAAATTTTTTTTATTTCCGCAACCTTTTTTGCCGTATTGACAATAAAAGAAGGCTCATTTCTTTTGCCGCGGTGTGGAACGGGCGTAAGATAAGGCGCGTCTGTTTCCAGTAATATTGACGAAAGGGGCGCACGCTGCACGACATCTTGAATTGTTTTGGCGTTAGCAAATGTTACGACGCCGGGAACGGAGATATAAAATCCAAGATCCATACATTGTTTAGCCATTTCATAATCGCCGGAAAAGCAGTGAAATACCCCACGGCGCAAACGTGATGCTTTAACAATTTTCAGCGTTTGCTCATGCGCTTCACGATCATGGATAACAACAGGCAGATTAAGTTCCTGCGCTAATTCCAGTTGCAGGACAAACATCTCTAACTGTTTTTTCTGAAGTGAAATATTGCGAAAAAAATCCAGCCCGATTTCACCATAAGCAATGACTTTTTTTCTGTGCGCTAAAGCCAGCTCTTTAATGGCCTCTAATGTATTTTTATCTGCTTTGGCCGCATCATGGGGATGTATGCCGACTGTCGCGTAAATATTTTCATATTGATCGGCAAGGGCAACCGCTTTGAGGCTCAGTTTTAGATTTGTACCCACTGTGACAATAAAATCAACTCCCTCGCTTCCCGCGCGTTTTATCACTTCCTCACGGTCGGAATCGAACTCTTTCATTTCCAAATGAGCATGGGAATCAATAAGCATAAAAACTATTTTTCGTTTTCATTCAGATTAACTTCCTCGGCATTTTCAGAAACGTCCGGAAGTTTTTTCAATAAACTTTGCAAATCTTTTTCGGAAAGCTCACCCTTGGAAAGCTTGCGCGAAATAATGCGTTTATCGTGGCTGATTGATTCTGCGTTAACTTTATTAGACATATAATTATCCTCTCCTCAATTATATTGAACGAATTGACTACTATTATATTTTTTCGATTTAATCAAGGATGAACAATTTTCGGTAGCGAGTGTTTTACTTTTTCAGACGGGGATCAAGCAAATCCCTGATACCCTCACCCAGAAGATTGTAACCGACAACCGTAATCAAGATAGCCAGCCCCGGATAAAGGGAGAGCCACCAGGCGATATCAATATTGTCTTTGCCGGCAGTCAGGATATTGCCCCAGCTGGGTGTGGGCGGCTGCACACCGATGCCTAAAAAACTCAAGGCCGATTCGGTGAGTATCGCCCCGGCAATACCCAATGTCGCCGCGACTAAAATCGAAGCCATGGAATTCGGAAGTATATGAAGAAAAATAATCCGCATATCGCCGGCCCCTATAGCCTGAGCGGCCTTAACAAAGTCTCTTTCGCGAAGCGTTATAAAATCAGCCCGTACCAGTCGTGTCACACCCATCCAACTTGTCAAACCGATAACAATCATAATATTCCAGATAGAAGGCTCTAAAAACGCTATTACGGCTAAAATCAGGAAAAATGTGGGAAAACAAAGCATAATATCCACAAACCGCATTATAAACGAATCAATCCAGCCTCCATAATATCCTGATATAGCTCCAAGAATCGCTCCGATAATTATAGCTATTCCTGTTGCCACAAATCCAACCATTAATGAAATTCTTGCACCCCAGATCATCCGGGAGAGCACATCACGCCCCAGTGGATCCGTTCCAAACAGATGCTTCATGGAAGGAGACGTCAGCACATTTGTTAAATCAATTTGCCCGGGATCATAAGGAGCAAGCCACGGCGCCATAATTGAAATAATCAACAGCAGCAAAACCAGTCCGCTGCCGGTTAACATCAACTTGTTTTTATAAAACGTTTCCCAGAAATTCATTTCTCAAAAACCTGAATAATTTAATTTTTTCCGAAAGCTCTCACGCCTGTTTCATATGGCTTTTCCGCCGCAACAAGCTTGCCCCGTGCCTGACACGGGGAAGGCCGCCGCGTAACAAAGCAGATGGACTTTTTACAAAGCCGTCACGATATGCGGATGCGCGGGTCCGCAACAGCATAAGAAACATCCGCAATTAAGTTGCCCAAAAGTGTTAAAATCGCGCCAATCAGTAAAATGCCCATGACCGTTGGATAATCTCTGGCCATAACGGCCATATAAAAAAGCTGCCCCATGCCGGGAATAGCGAAAATTGTCTCAAATATAACGCTTCCACCGATAAGGCCGGGAATGGAAAGTCCTAAAATGGTTATGGCCGGCAAAAGTGCGTTGCGCAGCGCATGCCTGTAAATAACATCCCTTTCACTTAATCCCTTGGCGCGGGCAGTCATAATGTAGTCCTGCCTGATAACTTCCAGCATGTTCGCCCTCATATAGCGGGAAAGTCCCGCCAGTCCGCCGAAAGCGGAAACAAACACGGGCAAAACCAGATGCTTTGCCAGATCAACAAACTGATCCCAGACGCCAAGGTATTCATAATTCAACGAACGCAGTCCGGAAATCGGCAGCCACCCCAAATTGATGCCGAAAAAAATCATCAGCAACAAGGCGAGCCAGAATGTGGGCACGGCAAAACCGATAAATACAAACACAGAGGTAACCTTATCAAAGAGCGAATCCTGATGGACGGCGGAAAGCACTCCCAACGGTATGGCAACAGCAATAATGATTAAAAGAGATAGAAATTCTATCGAGATGGTTATGGGCAATCTCTCTAAAATCTTAGAAGCAACTAGACGGTGGTCAGACGAAAACGAAACGCCAAAATTTCCGTGGCTGATCTTTTTCAGCCAGGACCAGTATTGCGCATGAATCGGCTTATCCAACTCATACAAAGCCCTAAGATGCTGCTTCATTTCTATTGAAGATTTCGGATTCATTTCGGTCTGTAAATCGGTGGGGGAACCCGGAGCCAGGTGCATAACGAAAAAACAAATAATAGTAATTCCCAGCATAAGCGGAATCATGAATAATATTCTTTTTACGATATACTTTAACACTTCGTTTCCCTTAAAAAAGATTTAACCAATCTTATTTTAAAAGTATAAAAGTTCCATACTTTTGATATTATTCAGCGACTGCCACAGGTCAGTCTCGTTGTGAGCTTCCAGTGTTATAGTTGGTCTCGCCCCCATTGCACAAAGATATTGAAAAAGCTCCGTAAAAGGAAAAGTGCCGCAACCTACCGGAAGATGCTCATCGCTCTGTCCGTGGTTATCATGCAAATGCAGGTGCCCTAAATATTTTCCCAGTTCCTTCATCCAGATATTCAGCGGCGTGTAAGAAAACGCGTTAAAGTGCCCCGTATCAAAACAAAAGCAAATACTATCAGAAGACAGAGCTTCGAAAAGACGGCGTAAAATATAAGGATTTTTTTCATAGATATTTTCGAGGGCGATAATCGTATTATTATCTTTAGCCAGCGCACTTAATTCCGTCCATGTTTTAACGCTCGCATCCAGCCATAAATCATCGCCGAAAACGTAATAGCGGTCATCGAAAGATGGATGGCATACGATTTTTAAGGGATGAAAATAAGGAGCCAGATCGAATACCTGTTTAATCCTGTCAACGCTCGTCTGCCGGATTTTATCATCCATGGCTCCCGGACGTAAATCCATGAAAGGAGCGTGGAAATTTATTTTCAAACCCGCATCAGCCAGAATCTTCGCTGTTTCCTTACATCTCGATTTATTCAAACTTTGCAGAACCAAATGATTGAAATATATTTCGAGATTAAGGTGCCGCCGTAAAATCATTTCCTGATATTCAGGCAGAAGATGAAACGGCATATGCCCGTGGACTTTGCTTAAAATATCCTGCATCGGTAAACCCTTTAATTGATTTTTCATTTGAACGATGCAAGTTGTTACCACAGCTGTCTCATTTTCACAACAGCCAAAAACCTTTTATTAACATGTGTAAACTTTGAAGTGAACGTTTCTTATATTGCCACCGGTAAAAAGGAAGTTCATATCAATTTTAACACTTAATCCTCTGTGTCGCCCGGCTTTTTGCGGACTTCGGCGATCCATTCGTTAACACTCTTATTCTCTTTCCTGGCGGCTAAAGCTATCATGCGATGAAGCGCTGAACTGATGCGTACAACTGAGCGGCCGGTAGAAGGCTTTTCCGGTTCTTCATTTTTTTCGGCGCAGCTGTTAAGATAAACGTCAACTGCTTCCTCAAAGGCCTTTTCAATTTCCTTCACGGAATCACCCTTAAAAGTTATGATATGGCGAATGTCTGAAACACGGCCGATAAGACATTTGTCTTCTTCACTGTATTCAATCTTTGCGGTATAGTCTTTATACGTTATTGGCTTGTTCATGGTTTTATTTCCGGTTGTTCAAAATAATCAAACGCTATTCTTACTTGTTTTGGCTTCCGTGTCAATCTGGTCTTTTTGACCTGGCTTTTTTTGACCCCTCTGTCATTGCGCCTTGCGCGGCGTGGTAATTTTTCTTTATTATTTTTCGTAATCCGGGCCTTCATGCCCGCAAAACAAGCGAGCCTGAAGGCTCGCACTACAAAAACTTAAAACTATTTACCATTCACCTTAAGCAAGCACTCGATGTCTGAGGGGTCCCAAGGGGTCACCCATTCCATTCTGGAATAAAGAATATAAATGCGACATTGTCAACTTTTGTTATTTGTGGCATATGTTGTCAAAATTCAACATCTAACAGGAGGTTTATTTGCCAGCGCAGAAAAATGAATCCAGAAATCGTCTTCTTTTGTGCATCAACGCTACTTTACAAAAAAAAGCAAAAGAAATCGTTGTCTTAAATTTAAAAGAAATTTCCGCTTTCACAGACTATATGATTGTTTGCAGCGGCACATCGGAGAGAGAAGTTCAGGCTATCTCCGCCGCAATTCGGCAATTTTTAAAAAAAGCGGAAATTAAACCTATGGGTGTCGAAGGTGAAGCCAATGGTCAGTGGATTTTGCTTGATTACGACGATGTCGTGATTTCTGTCTTTTATGAACCTCTAAGAGCTTTTTACAATATAGAAAACCTGTGGGACGCCCCCCGGATGAACATTGATGAGAACAAGAAAGAAATAAAGAGGTTAAATAAGGAAATGGCATGATTTTAAGCGAAGCTTTAAATGATATAAGCGAAGTTATTTTCCCGCCTCAGTGTCCGGGCTGCGCAGAAATTTTGCATCCCTTTACCGGTCAAATATTTTGTCCCGCCTGCAACGATAAAATTAAATTCATAACCGGCAGTATCTGCTCTATTTGCGGTACAACTTTTCCCGACAGCCATGCGGAAAGTCATTTGTGCGGAGATTGCCTCGAAAATAAGACATATTTTTCTTACGCACGCGCTGTATTTTGTTACGAAACCTTTATTCTGAACGCGATTCATCGATTCAAATACAAACGCGATATGTCCATCGGCGAGATGCTGGCTTCTTTTATGGCCGATTTTTCTTTTCCCGATATTGACTTTACCGATTATTCTTTGATTATACCGGTGCCTTTGCACATTAAAAGACTTCGCGAACGGGGTTTTAATCAATCTCTTATTCTGGCGTACGCTATAGGAAAAAAACGGAAAATTCCCGTTAACTTTTCCCTGCTGAAACGGCATAAATATACTTTAACCCAAACCGCTTCGAACAGAAACGAAAGGAAACAAAATATTAAGGGAGCCTTTGAAGTGACTGATAAGAAAAAAATTGCCGATAAAAACATCATTCTTATTGACGACGTTTACACTACCGGAGCCACTATAAACGAATGCGCAAAAACATTAATCAAAGCAAAAGCGCAAAAAATAGCTGTTTTAACGCTCGCCAGAGTCATCCATAATTAATATTTTAATATAAATAATCAAGGAGCAGGTATGAACAAAATTTTAGAAAGAAACGCCCTCCAAAACAAACTGGAAGAACTGCGAAAGAAAGGGAAAAAAATCGCTTTCACCAATGGCTGTTTTGATATTCTTCATGTCGGTCATGTTCGTTATTTGCGCGAAGCAAAAAAAACCGCCGATGTGCTGGTGCTTGCTCTCAACAGTGATTCTTCCGTTCGATCAATCAAGGGGGAAAAAAGGCCGCTAATGAATGAAGAAGAAAGAGCCGAAATTCTTGCTTCGCTTGAATTTATTGATTTTATTACAATATTTCCGGAATTAACGCCGCTGGAACTCATTAATTGCCTAAAGCCGGATATTCTTATCAAGGGAGGCGACTGGCCGGAAGAAAAGGTTGTAGGGCGGGAAGAAGTAAAAAAATGGGGAGGCCGGGTAGCAATAATTCCCGAAATCGAAGGAAAATCCACAACCAACATTGTGGAAAAGATAAAGAAACTTTATTGCTCCAATAAAGAAAGTTAGTGATTTTACTTTAAAATTATTTCTTTTTTAGACAATATGGTTTAAAAACATTATTAATGAAAATTTCTCTTTACAAATAAATTTCCATTAGATAATAAGGACGACCAAGTTATTACGCAAGGAGTGACTACTTTGGACAAACAGACGATTTTGAAACAGCAGGATAAGATGAAAGCGTATAAATTAATGCTCACTCAAAAAATAAATGAGTTACTGAGCGAAGCTGGTAAAACTGTTACCGAAATGACCAACGGTAAAGAAACCTATCCTGATCCTAATGACAGGGCGTCTCTGGAATCCGATAGAAATTTTGAATTGCGCATCCGGGATAGAGAACGCAAACTAATCGTGAAAATGCAGGAGGCTATTAAGAGAATTGATGACGGCACTTTCGGTATCTGTGAAGTTTGCGGCGGTCATATATCCGAAAAAAGACTGATGGCCAGACCTGTTACCACTCTCTGTATTGAATGTAAAACCAAACAGGAAAAAAACGAAAAGCTAAAAGGCGAATAATTTTAATACATAAATTTATAAAAAACGCCCCTTTATCGGGGCGTTTTTTATTTTGAACTTCTTTTATTTCCTGTACCATTTCTAAATTAAAGATGATAATAAGATCGTATGTTTGTAAATGTCGCCTTAAACATTCCAGCAGACAAGCTCTTCACTTATGAAGTTCCCGCGAATTTACAACAGGAAGTTGAAATTGGCAAACGCGTCTTTGTTCCCTTCGGCAACAGAAAACGCACCGGTTTTATTACCAAAATAATTTTATCCTGCGACCTGAAAAACATAAAATCCATTACCGAAATACTCGATGATGAACCCTTGTTTGGTTTAAGTGACCTCCATTTTTACGAATGGATCGCCAATTATTTTATGTATCCGCTGGGAAAGGCGCTGGCCGAACTGATTCCCTCCGGTTCCGAAAAAAAAGATTTCTTCTGGATAACTTCGTCAGCATTGGAAACAGAAATTCATCTTGCCCCGGCGCAGGAAAAACTGCTGTCATTTTTGAGGCAATATCCTCAGGGCATAGCCCTTAACAACATCACTAAAATCAGCGGTCTGAAAAACGTTGCCTCAGCAGTGCGGAAGCTTCATCTGGCGGGATTTCTGAAAATTGAAAAAAAGCAAAACAAACAACTTTCTCCACACAGCGAAACAACGGTAACTCTGGAGGAAAGTAAAATCGCCGAAACAAAACTAACGGATAAGCAGAAAAAACTCATTGATTTTATTCATACCAGAGGGCTGATGTCCTTAAACCGTTTAATTGAGGAATCCGGCATCTCCGGCGCCGTCGTTAAAAAATTGCAGGACAAAGGAATCATTAAATTTACTGCCGGTGAAAAGATGCGTACCGCCTCTTTTGATTCGGTAATTCATCAAAACAAAAACACGATTATTCTCAATAACCAGCAAAACAGGGCAATGGAAGAAATTTCGCGCTATCTGGAAAAAAATATTTTTACTCCGATTCTGCTTCATGGAGTTACAGGCAGCGGGAAAACGGAAATCTATTTGAAAACCATCGAAAAAGTTTTAAACAGCGGAGCATCCGCGATTTACCTCGTGCCGGAAATAGCCTTAACGCCGCAACTGATATCACGCGTTGCCGGGAGGTTTGATGAACGGAAAATCGCCGTTCTTCATAGCAACATTGCCGAATCAGTCCGCTATGACCAGTGGCGGCAAATAAAACGCGGCCGGATCAATCTGGTAATCGGCACACGTTCCGCTTTATTTGCTCCGCTGCCTGATTTAAAATTAATTATTGTTGATGAGGAACATGATGCTTCCTACAAGCAGGATGAACGGCTCTGCTATAATGCCCGCGATCTGGCAGTTCTGAAGGCGAAGATGGCTTCCGCCATTGTAATTACCGGTTCCGCCACACCGAGTGTCCGCACTTATTTTAACGCGCAGACAAAAAAATACCGCCTTATGGAATTATCACAGCGCGTGGAAGAAAAACCCATGCCCGCAGTTGAAATCATTGACATGAAAGCCGAGCAGCAAAAGTCAGGTAAAGTCCCCATTCTTTCCGACGCCTTGATTGCCGGAATAGAGCAAACTCTGAACAAAAAAGAACAGGTTCTGCTTTTTCTGAACAAGCGGGGATTTGATACCTTTCTGGTCTGCGCCGATTGCGGTTATAATTTTCGCTGCCCCAACTGCGCTGTCTCACTGAAGAATCACGTCGCGGAAGGCGTGGTCAAATGTCATTATTGCAATTACACGATAAAATCGCTGCCGCTTTGTCCATCCTGCAGGGGCAGCCGTGTTTTAAGTTACGGAGTCGGCACGCAAAAACTGGAAAAAGAAATAGAAAAGATTTTTCCGGAAGCCCGTATTCAAAGAATGGATTCCGACACTACTTCCCGGAAAGGAACTCAGGAAAAAATACTTCAAGCGCTGGAGATGAGGCAAATTGACATTCTTATCGGCACGCAAATGATCACCAAAGGTCATGATTTCCCTTTCATAACACTGGTCGGAGTTATCTCAGCCGACACGGCCCTCAATATGCCGGATTTTCGAGCCGCGGAAAGAACTTTCCAACTAATCACGCAGGTTGCCGGACGCGGCGGCCGCGGAGAAGCGCCTGGCAAAGTAATCATCCAGACTTTTAATCCCCAGCATTACGCTTTAAGGCACGCGCAAAATCATGACTACAAATCATTTTACACGGAGGAAATTGATTTTCGTAAGGCTTTGCAATACCCACCGTTTGGCCGGATAATCAATTTACGTCTGTCTTCGATAATGAAAGACGCTTTGATTGAAGAAGCTCATCTTTTGGGCAAGCTGGCCAAAAAACTAAGCGCGCGGCACGGAAATATTGCGGAAATTATCGGCCCGGCCGAATCGCCGCTGGCCAAAATCAGAGGACGCTTTCGCTACCAGATGCTGATTAAAGGTCAGGATATAAATGTCTTGCATCAAATTGCGCGGGAAATTATCAGTAAAAACAAAAACAGCAATGTAAAAATTACAGCGGATGTTGATCCGGAAAATTTTATGTAGTAATGATTGGTGAATTTGTTCGTTATGTTTCGATTATCTCCAAGCCTAAGAACTTAACCATCGGATCGAAATCCCTGTCGTCATGCAATAATATTAGCTGATGGTGGATACAGAATGTCCCAATAATGACGTCTATGGTCTTTCTTACGGTCACGCCTTTTTTCCTTAAAAACCTATAGTTAATAGCGCTTTCCAAAGCTAATACCTGTCCTCCCATCGGCACAAATGGAATACCTAAAAGAATGTCTCTTGCTATCTTGAAGTCTTTATCGTTCTGAAACCCCTGAAGAACTTCGGTTAGGATAAGATCACCTATGATGATGGGTATATTTCCAAGGGAAGAATCCAGCCAATCCGTCTGAGACGTTTTATTGCCATTGAAGTAGTCGATCCAAACGGACGAATCAACGAGAATCATTTGTCTAACCTCATCTTGTCGAGATTACCCGACCATTTGAGCTTTCCGCGAAAACGCTTAATTTCTTTCTGACGT
>JBEKJX010000063.1:0-11908 GCA_050011015.1 Smithella sp. | reverse complement strand
CAGCCACACACGCAGAATTGCCGACATTCGGGAAAAGCTCAAACCCTACCTGATGGGAATAAAAAAAACGCGACTCAGAGGGGGGATATACAGTTACAGCCTCACGGGATTGAATCAATGATTATGGTATGGCGGTCAAAAGACCTGGGGAACGGGAGCCGGTAGAACTCTAAGTGCGTCCTGGGAAATGTCCCAAACAGGAGACAGGAGCCGGTGTCATGCCACAACAAATAAAGGCGCGGCAACCGGCAGCGGAAGAAATGACAATTGCAAGCGTACCCCCGGAACAATTTCCCTGCCACGCCCCGTAAAAATAACCCCTTCCCTGCCGAACCATAACCGGATCACGGCGTCACGGAGGGTCGGGCGAAGCTAAGGCGGCAAGGGGTGACAAGAGAAGCAGCAATCGGATGACCATATGGTGAATAGCTGATATATGAAGAAAAACTTAAAACTTAAAAATGTCATTCCGAACCGCCGCAGGCGCGTGAGGAATCTTAAAGACTTCTCACATTCGTTCGAAGTGACAAAAGTACTTCACCCTTCACCATTCCCCGTTCTTTACTTAATTACTTAAATCTTAAAACTTTTCCCATTAATGTTTTCCAAAATTTTAAATTTATGCTAATTGAAATTTTATGTTTTCATTAATGAAGCTTTGCATAAATAATGGGTAATGCTTAAAAGAAGACGCTTCCCTTTTCATGTATAATTGATAAACCATTTTATCAGGGAGAAATATTATGGTTGATTTGAATCAAAGCCCGTTCAAAACCAAAGCAGCAAAGATTCTTGAATATTTTCAAAAACTGCTTGGAACCGTTGTAGAGATTGTATTACTAATTATTTGCACCGCGGCTGCCTGTCTCTGTCTTTTATATATGGCAAAATACCTGTGGTTCATATATACCGCCTCGCCTGTGGGCGAGGAATATGCCGTACTGTTTGCGGAAAGTTACCGGCTGACCAACGATATATTGGGCGGGAATATTATCAGTCTCGCAATCAATATGACTCTTACTTCTTTTGTAATCTGCCTGATCATCGGCGCTATTTGTAAATTTTTTCTTATAACCAGATATTTATATTCCGCCAGAAATTATTTGGGCAAAATCATTTTTTTCGGACTGCCTTTAACATATATTATTGCCCACTATATTCAATGGACGGGAGGATTTAGCCATCTTGATACGGCTGTTACTGTCGCTTTCGTTCCCGCCTTATGCGTTGTTGAAGGATGTTTCAGCTTCGCTGATGAATTTGTACCGGATTTAGTGGATATAAAAGACAGGTTCAGCAAGAAGGCGGACAAATCAAGACTGAAGAAAGATACAAAACAAACCGTCCATGATTTTGCTGAAAGATGGAAAGATTACCGGAAAAATATCATCATTAT
The DNA here is from genome assembly GCA_050011015.1 of Smithella sp. Taxonomy (GTDB): domain Bacteria; phylum Desulfobacterota; class Syntrophia; order Syntrophales; family Smithellaceae; genus Smithella. The sequence goes on along the minus strand of JBEKJX010000063.1, from coordinate 10,512 downwards.
GCTTGTCATTATCTTTGCCGCCGGCATTCTGATCGCCATTTTACAGGAAGAAGGCTTCAACAAAATCAAAAAGCAGGCTCCGGCAGTTTCTCCCGAATTTCAGGCGCCCGTTGCGGGGCCTGAAGCGCCGGGACATTCTGCCGCGGTATCCGCCGCGGAAGAGGAATGGTATCGCAAGGCGCTTCTCCTGATCGACAGCAAAAATCGCAATGATTTCGGAAATTCCATTGAATATCTGAACCAGGCCATCATTCTGAATCCGGATTATGTGGATGCCTACAGACTCCGTGGAGAGTTGTATATGAGGCTGGAGCGTTACGCGCTTGCCATCAACGATTATGATGAGATCATCCGCCTCAAACCGAAAGACGGTCCCGCCTACAACATGCGGGGAGAGGCTTATATCTCTTCCGGCGACAAAGAGACGGGATGCCGTTCCCTCCGCAGGGGATGTGATCTGGGGTACTGCAAAGAATACAAACATGCAAAAAATGAAGGCGATTGCCCGTAAATATCAAAACGACTAATCGGTCTCGCATGCCTGACCATCGCCTTGCCGATGTCACCGCACAATTGTGCATTTTTTTGCGCGAAAATCCAAGGAGGGCGGCATGAAAAAAATTAGAGGAATAATACCAACAAAAAGAACTGTTTTTTTTCTCTTTTGTGCAATAGCGGCGGTTTTTGGTGCGTGGATGCCTGCTGCAAAAGCGGCGACCGCGCAGCAGGCAACAGATGCGCAAAGTGCGCGTGTCAGGCAATCAATCAAAAATAAATCGGGAAAGGAGCTAATGGCAATGATTAATAAACCGACTAATCCTGTCGAACTTTTAAAAAACATCAAGTTTGCTATCGAGAATAATCTACTGCTGAGCGAGGATATTTGTATTGACGATAATTTGAATAATCTACTTGGGGGTACGAAAGTATCATGGCGTGAATATTCATCATTCCAAAAGAAAGCTGAGATCGTCAGTCTAAGCGATGTTTTTCAAAGAAGTTTTTCAGGACAAGGTATTATTTATGAGCGCACCAGGCTGGACGACAAAAAAGTAGAAAGCAGTAGCGGCAAACTTTGTGTGGAAATAAGCTGCGATGGTTATGGTGATACTCGTTTCACCGTGGAAGCGGTGGAGAGTGTGTTCGGAACAGATATGCAAGTAGTAAATCCCTATACAAAACCTAATCGTCATCTTGCTTTGATACCCACAACACACAAACTGGGGAATCTGGAACTTATTTACAATATTGAAAATCCAACTTCAAAGACGGTTATTTCCTTCCTGATAAAGGGAAATGGAATAGTTAAACGTGCTGCATTCACACAGGAGGAGAAATAATATGCCAACTTCAATGCTTAAGAAAATGACGGGGGCAGGTCTTGAAATATACATCAGTTCGGGGAAATAATGGGGAAGGTTCTATTTAATTTGTAAAGAGCAAAGTACAGAGCGAAAGATAGATTGCCGCAGCGGCCACAGAGCCGTTTCGCAATGACTTAAAACTTAATTACTTAAATCTTAAAACTTAAAAATGTCATTCCGAACCGCCGCAGGCGCGTGAGGAATCTTAAAGACTTCTTACATTCGTTCGAAGTGACAAAAGTGCTTCACCATTCACTATCCACAGAGCTTTAACCTTGAACATTGAACTTAGAACAGTTGTTTCCCCCTTCACCATTCCCCGTTCTTTACTTAATTACTTAAATCTTAAATCTTAAAACTGTTTTCTATCCCCTATCCCCTATTCGCGAGTTCGGGAAGTTCGGGAAATAACACTTAATTACAAATGATTGGGTCGATGACAGAAGAAAGGGAACCGGATTCGGAGATTCGTCACATATTATTTCATTATTGACACGCCTGTTTCTTTATGCTTAATTTTGCAAAATTATTTCATATATGAATATATAAATATATAAACAAAGGGAGAATGTTCATGAAAAGGTCAAGATTCTGTTGGTTAATGATTTTCGGTTTTCTGGTAATCACTTTAAGCGCCTGCAGCGGTTCGGGTTCAGGCTCCAGTCCTGCAGCGGTATATCCGCGTTTCGCCTATGTAGCTGATTTTGGTGACAACACTATTTCCATCTACACCGTCGATGCCGCAACAGGGCAATTGCGCCATAACGGCTATGCGGCTTCCGGGACGGAACCCTGGTCCGTCACTGTTGACCCATCGGGAAAATTCGCCTATGCGGCAAATTATGGTGACGGCACCATCTCGGTATATACGATCAATCAGACCACCGGGGCTTTGACCGCCGGAACGCCTGTGCCTGCCGGGACAGAACCCGTCTCCGTCACGATTGACCCCTCGGGAAGATTCGCCTATGCGGCAAATGAAGGTGGCAACATCTCGGTTTATACCATCAATCAGGCCACCGGGGCTTTGACCGCCGGAACGCCTGTGCCTGCCGGGACAGAACCCGTCTGCGTCACGGTTGACCCCTCGGGAAAATTCGCCTATGCGGCAAATGAAGGTGGCAACATCTCGGTTTATATTATTGATCAGACCACCGGGGCTTTGACCGCCGGAACGCCTGTGCCTGCCGGATCGGGACCTATCTCGGTCACTGTTGACCCCTCGGGGAAATTCGCCTATGCGGCAAATTATGGTTCCAGCACTATCTCGGTCTATACCATCAATCAGATCAACGGGGCTTTGACCGCCGGAACGCCTGCGACTGTGCCTGCCGGGACAAATCCTTATTCGGTCACGGTTGACCCCTCGGGGAAATTCGCCTACGCGGCAAATTATGGTGACAATACTATTTCGGTCTATACCATCAATCAGACCACCGGGGCTTTGACCGCCGGAACGCCTGTGCCTGCCGGGTCAGGTCTTGTATTTGTTATGGTTGATCCCTCAGGGAAATTCGCCTATGCTGTAAATTATGATGACAATACTATTTCGGCCTATGCCATCAATCAGACCACCGGGGCTTTGACCGCCGCAGGAACTGTCTCTGCACGTTTTGAACCAGGCTCCATAGCAATGACCTCCGGCTCCAGGGCCGTCAGCTATGTGCCGAAATTCGCCTATGCGGCAAATGGGGATTCCAACAATATCTCGGTTTATACCATCAATCAAACCACCGGGGCTTTGACCGCCGGAACGGCTGTGCCTGCCGGGTCGGAGCCTGTCTGCGTCACGGTTGACCCCTCGGGAAGATTCGCCTATGCGGCAAATATGAGTTCCAACAATATCTCAGTCTATACCATTGATCAGACCACCGGGGCTTTGACTGCTGTGGGGACGCCTGTGCCTGCCGGAACGTATCCTCTCTCGGTCACGGTTGACCCCTCGGGGAAATTCGCCTATGCGGCAAATGATGGTGACAGCACTATTTCGGTCTATACCATCGATCAGACCTCCGGGGCTTTGGCCGCTGTTGGAACGCCTGTGCCTACCGGAACGGAACCTTACTCGGTCACGGTTGACCCCTCGGGAAGATTCGCCTATGCGGCAAATCATTCTTCCAACAATATCTCGGTCTATACCATTGATCAGACCACCGGAGCTTTGACTGCTGTGGGGACGCCTGTGTCTGCCGGGTGGTATCCTTACTCGGTCACGGTTGACCCCTCGGGAAGATTCGTCTATGCGGCAAATGTTAGTTCCAATAATATCTCCGTCTATACCATCAATCAAACCACCGGGGCTTTGACTTCTGTGGAGACGCCTGTGCCTGCCGGGCACTGGCCTAGCTCGGTCACGGTTGATCCCTCGGGAAAATTCGCCTATGCGGCAAATCGGGCTTCCAATAATATTTTGGTCTATACCATTGATCAGACCACCGGGGCTTTGACCGCTGCGGGAACACCTGTGGCTGCCGGGACGGCACCTGAATCCGTCACGATTGACCCCTCGGGGAAATTCGCCTATGCGGCAAATACGGGTGATAACACCATCTCGTTATATACCATTGATCAGACCACCGGGGCTTTGACCGCCGGAACGGCTGTGGCTGCCGGGACGACACCTTTCTCGGTCGTGACAACAGGAGCTATTCAGTAATCATCGGGGACAGCGGCCTGTTATGAAGCCATAAAAAAGAGCTTTTTAATAGCCGCTGTCCTTGATACATAATGTATTTCAAAACCATTTCTTAGTCAGTCCACACCCGGATGACCGGCCTGTTCTCTGCCAATCATCATTCAAGCTTTTAAAACAATCGCTTCTTATATTTACGTTACACTCTTTCAATCGATAATCGTCAATTTTGAGGACTGTCAAATACTGAACCTTTGTGTTTTGTCGATGTAGAAATATTGGCATCTTTTATTGCCGAAAATTAATATTGACTTCATGATGTAACCATATTAATTTAATATCGTTAAATTAATGTTTACCATGTTTAATAAATTAAAGCATTTTTAGATCATTAAAATAATCAGTGGAGGGCAAGTCAGATGGAGCAACCGGCGTTTAAAGTTTACGGCTACAGATGGGTTGTGCTTTTGTTGTTCATCATGGTAAACATTTTTATGCAGATACAGTGGATCCACTTTGCGTCAATTGTCACAGAGGCAAAGGAGTTCTACAATGTGCCTGCCATGAAGATTGACTTTCTTGCGCTAATCTTTTTGCTCGTGTATATTTTTGTATCCATTCCGGCATCCTATATCATCGACAATTGGGGCATGCGGATCGGGGTCAGCATCGGGGTGGTCCTGTTGGGGGTCTTCGGGCTCATGAAAGGCATTTATGGGACCGAATACAAAATGCTTCTTATCGCCCAGACGGGACTTGCTGTGGGGCAGCCGTTTATAAATAACGCAATCACCAAGGTAGGGGTCCGATGGTTCCCCCTGCAGGAGCGGGCCACCGCGGCAGGTTTATGCATGCTGTCTCAAATCATGGGAATGCTTCTGGCCCTGGGGGTTACACCGTTTCTGTTGAAAGCCTATGGGATGCAGAATATGCTGATGACTTACGGAGTTTTGACTGCCGTCGGCTCCGTTATCTTTTTAATATTCACTAAAGAGTGCCCGCCCACGCCGCCGTGTCCTGCCGGACATGATGAAAGAATAAAAGTCTTCGCGGGCTTGAAACACATCTTCAAACAGAGAGACATGATCATCCTGCTTATCGGGTTCTTCTTCGGCCTTGGTGTCTTCAATGCCATTACGACGTGGATTGAACAGATTATGACCCCGCGCGGATTCAGCAGCGCACAGGCAGGGATTGCCGGATCGCTGTTGATGTTTGCCGGAATCATCGGCGCCGTTCTTATGGGCGTTCTATCCGACAAACTTCGAAAAAGAAGGATTTTTATCATCATCGCGTTTTTGGGCGCCATTCCGGGCCTGATCGGCATGATATATGCGCCCACTTATCCACTGTTGCTGTTGAGTTGCGCTGTATTCGGATTCTTCATCATCGGAGGCAGTCCTGTCGACTTCCAGTACGGCGCGGAGGTGTCTTATCCTGCGCCGGAAGCCACCTCGCAGGGTCTGCTTCTTCTTGCCGGTCAGATTTCGGGGGTCATATTCATCATCGTGCCGGATATCATAATGCATGGAGCCACGGACAAGACCCCTGCATTGCTCCTGTTCATCGGGTTTTTGTTCCTGACGCTCATCCTCAACCTGATGCTCAGGGAATCCACGCACATCCAGACGGGTGATATTTAAAGGGCTGGGGGCTTGGTTTCGTCTAAAAAATTATTGCAGCAGGTGTAAACTGCCGTTCGTCAGACGCCATGCGGGTTCTCCGGCCGGTGTGGCAGTATTTCGAAACGTGAAACCTTTATCACTGGAGGTATTGAAGAATGAAAAAACTTGTTACCGGCTCAACAGGATTTATAGGCTCGGCAATCGCAAGAGAACTGATCAAGGATGGAGAAGCGGTAAAGGTTTTAATAAGAAAAACCAGCGATACCCGCAATATTGATAAACTCGATGTTGAGAGAGTATATGGAGATATCCGCGACAGCGATTCCATGAAAATGGCGCTTAAGGATTGCGACACGCTTTTTCTTACGGCCGCATATTTTGCTCACTGGGCATCGGATTACAAATTGCTCTACGAGGTCAATGTCGGCGGCACAAAAGCATCCCTCAAAGCGGCTTCTGAAGCCGGGATAGAGAAAGTCGTCTATACCAGCACCAACAACGCGATAGCCGCGAGCGGCCCCGTCCCGGCCAATGAAGAGAAGGCTTTTAATTATTGGGAATCCGGCGATCATTATTCCATGTCCAAATATATTGCGGAAAACGAGGCAAGAATTTTTATCACACGGGGACTGCCGGTTGTAATTGTCAATCCGACCCTTGTCATCGGCATTAATGACTTAAAGCCGACACCATCGGGGCAAATGATTATTGATGTGGTCAAACAAAAAATGCCCGGATACATTGACGGTGGAATAAATATCATCGATGTTGAAGATGTGGCCCGCGGCCATATCCTTGCCGCGAAAAAGGGCAGAGTCGGCGAAAGATATATTTTAGGAAACAGGAATATCACCGTTTATGATTATTTAAAGCTGATTGCGGATATTGCCGGTGTAAGGCCGCCGGCCGTCAAATTACCTTATAATGTAGCACTCGCGCTGGGACACATCTTCGAGATAGTTTCTTCTATCACAAAAAAACCGCCTGTTGTAACAGCCAGCGAAGTCCGGATCGGCAGGATGACGGAATGGTATGACTGCTCCAAGGCGGTCAATGAACTCGGCCTGCCGCAGACGCCTATTGATGTGACCATAAAAAAGGCCTTAAACTGGTTCAGAGAAAACGGCTATCTTACAAAAACGGAGAAATGATTAGCGGGAAGCGACCTTTGATGCGTGTTCTGCAGAGTCAGATATTGACATTGAACCGGAGAAGATCAGCGCTGGGGGTCAACCGGCGCCGATCCCTATAAACAATGTTGGACATCACTATGTGATGAATTATTGCTTAAAACTTATTAGAATATAAAAAAGGGCATATCATGAATTGGTCGACTTACCTAATGGGCGCAATGTCGGGTCTGTCTCTTGTATCTATCCTGTTCAAGCGCCCATGGACTATTGCCATTGCCCGTCGAAACACACCGCCGGAAGCATGGTCAACCGGCCTTTTCCTTGAAATAAACATGATTATCACAGGAGCATGGACGATACTTTTTGCCCTGGCAACTGTGTTTTCAATCACAATGCCTCGCTGGGTAAATCTCGTACTTTGTATCGTATACCTTTTCCTTGGTAAATTTTCTTCACGCTTTGGATTGTGGTATTCATCAAAACGACTCCATGCTTTACAAAAAAACCTTTAATGAATCTTTTTAAATCAATGTCACCGCACATTTTAAAAGTGCAGGTTATATTTTTTCAGAATGAATGACGCGGGCAGGCCGTTGAAATACAGGTTTTTTGAAATGTCCGCTCCTTAATCAGCATAAAATTCTGTCTTGCTTCCTGTATGTCTACTGGAATAATTTCATTATTGCAGTAGATTTCAAGTGCAAATAATGATAAATAAAAATGAAATCTGCCGGCTTCTCAGCGGCAACTTGCTGTTTTGAGTTATGATACAATATACATATAAACATTGTCATACGGCTAATTTCTAAGGGTAAAATATATGAAGATGATATCCATGTATATAATCCTGATCCTGATCTTTATCCCATCTTTAGTCTTTTCCCAGGAATCCAAGATTGAGATAATAAAAGTTTTTCATAAATACGAGGCGCTCAATCATTATTTAATGAAATCATTTCCGGAAAATAGTCCGACTCATGATGCATACAACAACTTAAAGCATGACGTTGAAATCTATTCTAAAGATCATTACTACCCGACATTGAATGAAGCAAAATCTATCATATGCAACAATCGTGATGAAAAAATTCTATTGGAATTTTTTTTCGTTCTAATCAGGACTCAAAGCTCTATTGACAAATATTCCACGTTTATTTTAGGTGATATATTTATATGTCAGCCAGAACTTTTTACTGCTGAATTTAATAAATTAACAAAAGAAGAAAAAATAGTAATTTATAATATTGTTGAGTCGGGTTTTAGAAATGCCACTTTGAAAAAAGAGAATTCAATAAATAATTATTCTTCACTTAATGAAAAATTGTTAAATTTAAAAAAAGGGATGAAGTAACATAAAATCTTTCATGGGTGCAGACGCAAAAAGCTTCGCCGCACAGTTCATCTGTTGCACCTTTTGTAATCCATGGCGTTTGCAGTATTAGCGCCGGTCCATATAAACAATGTTCGCATGAAAGAAGAGAGGAACAGATCATGAATAAATTGTCAAACGCAAAGCCGGCTGATTTTGAAGTGCTGCTTGATGCAACAAAGAAGCTGACTGCATTTACTACGGCTGAGGAGCTAGCCCAGGCGTTCATTGATATTGTCTATGAGCGTTTTATGAACTCTTTTGTATTGCTAAGGCTTTTTGCGTCGCTCCCCTATTCTATATTGCCTAAGCAGGATCGACAGCTCGTAGACAAAAAGGCGATCGGTTTTGGAACTGCGAATCTATTGAAGAACAACACACCTGTATTGACCTTGCTTGGAACAAGAGGACAAAGAGATGAATGGAATAGACGTCAGGAGTCGCAGGGATTTCGGTGCATTCCATTGCTGTCGAGCGACTATGTGGAATCTCTACCCATGCTGGCCATGCAATTCGATAGTATGCACTTTGATTTGAAATTACTTGATACGTGGAATACCGCAGTCGCTGCCAAGGGCCATGCCAATGAGTATACAGGAATGCTTTACGTTAATCATGCCGGCATCAATAGAGATGCTAAAGGGAGGATGATCGTTCCACGTCAGGAATTTGTAGCAGAAAGCAATGTCAAGACCGCTATAGGCTTCGGAAGTGGCTATACAAATTACCCTGCAATTGTGACGCTATTCGCATTCACAAATGAGCTTCTAGGGAAGGCGGAAATGGAGCCGTTTGCCACCTTGCTTGAGACATATCTGTCAATCTCGGGGGAATTTGTTGGAAATGGGCACATCTTTCGTTGATTTCGTTGATTGACAACATGCGAACAACCGCGTGAACGGCTATCTAGCGCAAAGAACCGCACCAGCCGATTACGCGAAGCGTTATAGGAATATAAATCGGAAATCGGATTTTCCTGCCCCTATTGTTCCACAGTCTGCGGAATTTAAAAATGCAGGCTTCTGCGTATTTCTGTTCCGGTTATCTTCAGGCAACACCATCCCGGAACTTCTTTGGCTAACGCGGGAGATAGATCTCTTCAGCCTTATATAAGGAGATGGCAGCAGGAATGACCTTGCCGATGCAATGATAACGGGTTGAAACATGCAGGCTTTTGGATGAGCTTTTGCAGCAGAAGTATTTATTTGTTGCTTTCTGCTATCCTCAGTTTCCCAATTTTCTATTTTGTGCTATGATGCAATCAGTAATTGTTAGCTAATCCATCTTCAAAAAATTGCCATAAGAGTATTTGCGGCGTTTGCAGTATTAGCGCTGTTATATATCTATATGTCCGAGACAAGGAGAGATGATTATGGAAGAAAAAAATCTCGTACTTGCTGTTGATGTTGGTACCACAGAGACTAAAGCTGTACTCGTAAGCCCTGACGGATACATAGATTCCGATCAGTCAACATGCAGTCTCTCATATCCGGATAAATCGTGCGTTGAGCAATCTCCGGAGGAAATATCGGACGCAATCTATAACTCCACCAGGAATGTTTTAGCGGCTCATCCCGATCTGGCCGGAAGGCTTGCCGGCCTTGTGTTCACCAGCCAGATGCAAAACACAGTTCCAGTGGGGAAGGACGGGAAGCCCCTCATGAACATGCTATCCTGGCTGGATGAACGCGCAGCCTGTTTCACTCAGGAAGAGATGTTCAAGGGACTTATCAAGATTGAGGGCTATCCCATCATGAAGCTTTTCAAATTCATGAGAATAACCGGCGGCGCACCCGGGAAAACCGGGAAGGATACCGTATGCAAGCTTGCCTGGATGAAAAAATACAAGCCCGACTTGTATCATGCCGTCCATAAATTTCTTGACGCAAAGGATTATGCCGTTTTTCTTGCCACCGGCAATTATGTGACTTCATACGACATGGCAAACATCACCTGGCTCATGGATACGCGGAATAAGGACCAGAGTAAGTGGACATGGTCGGAAGAAATCCATAAAATGTACGGACTCGATTCACGCAAGATGCCTGAGTTAAGAGCCTCAACGGCAATTGCAGGCAATGTCACGGCGGATTTTTCTGCAAAAACCGGCGTACCGGCAGGCCTTCCCGTGGTGACGGGTTCCGGTGATCTCCTGGCATCGGCGATCGGCTCCGGCGCCATTGAGATGGGTCATATGCACGTCAATATCGGCACAGCCGGCTGGGTTGCCACACACCACCCCGGGACTGCTATCGATACCAAACATTATATTGGAGCAATTGTATCAGGGATTCCAGGCAAGTTCCTTTTAATAAGCAAGCAGGAAACCCTGGGCGCAGCCCTGGACTGGCTCAGGAACATCATGTATCCCGCTGAGTTAACGCAAGAT
>JBEKJX010000062.1:0-12025 GCA_050011015.1 Smithella sp. | reverse complement strand
TTCAGACACGCCCTTGGCCTCCCTGGCATTCAGGGCATTCTGCTTGGTCATGGAGGACATCTCCTGCAGACTGCTGGACACTTCCTCCAGCGAACTGGCCTGCTCGCTTGCGCCCTGAGACACCGACTGACCACCGGTGCTTACCTGTACACTGGCCGAGGTCACCTGCTCGGCGCCGATCGCCACCTGCTGCAGCGCCTTATCCAGGTTCTCTACTGCAAGATTAAGGGATTCTTTGATCTTGGCGTGATCCCCTTTGTAATCACCCTTTACCCGGGCCGACAGGTCTTTGTTAGCTACTTCTTCCAAAACGGCCATAGCATCAAGGACCGGTTTCGAGACAGCATCCAGCGTGTTATTGACACCCTGAACAATTTCCTTATAGGCTCCATTAAATGTTCCGGCATTACCTCTGACGCCAAGTTCGCCTTCCATGGCGCTCTTCGTTAATATATCCATCTCCTTGATAAGATTTTTAACGGTTTCTATCATCAGTTTGAGGGCAGGTCCGATTTCATCCTTGCTGTCCATCGGAGGCAGTTCTATAGCGACGTCGCCGGCTGATATCTTTATTAACGTGCCTACCACCACTTTCTGTAATTTGTCGGCAAAACTGTCCATGGCTTTAGCCAATATTCCGATTTCATCTTTCCGCTTCATTTCTAACCGGCTTGAAACGTGCCCCTGTTCCAGTTCCTCCATCATCCACACCCCTTTTTTCAAAGGTCCGGTGATGGATGTAGTCAGTATCAGCCCCAGCGCCACAGCCAACACTACCGCGAATATGGCGGCAACAAGCACGGTTGCAGAAGCTTTAGAGGAAGCGTCAATGTTCGCTTTATTTGCCTCTTCCGCGTTTTTGCGGTTGATTTCATTAAGTTCATGGATGGCAGCAAAGGTTTTCATGCGGGCTTGAACTCCATAGCTTCCGGCACCCAACAGACGGGCAACTTCATCATCTCTGCCTTCATCCTTCGCCTTCATTCCTTCTTTATAGCCGCGCTGCATCTCCGGCCAGGCAGCGTCGAATTCAGCGATGATCTTCTTTTCTTCGGCGCCGTTACTTCTGCTTTTATAAGTCTGCATAGTCTTGTTCACAAAATTAATGGTGTCATCAATGCTCTGGGACATCTTCTGCCGGTCGGCCGGTACGTCAAAATACCGGTAAATATCTCCCCGCATTGTTTCAAGGCTGGCATTGATAGCGCCCATATCCTCGATGGCCGCGGTGTTTTGTATAAACATGGCATCGCTCCGTGCCGCTATCGATCTTATATTGAAGTAGCCCACCATAGCCACCGCGATCAGTATGAACACAATTACAAGGAAGCTCCCTGTCAGCTTGGTGCCTATTTTGATGTTGTTAAACATGTTTCTCCTCCTGCTTATTGCCAATTATCTTATTTATGTATTATTTCTTCTTTTGATTAGGCCTCTGTTTCTTCGTTTTCTCCGCCGGTAGCTTTTTTTAGATTTATGATGTCCGAGGATGTGATAACTTTTTCAATGTCCAGAAGGAGGCGAATCCGCCCTCCGGTTTTGCCCACTCCCAAAAGATATTCAGTTTCCACGTCCGCACCAAAAGACGGAGTGTCTTCGATATCCCCGGAAGCCACGTTGACCACTTCCGAGACCTTGTCCACCAGAATCCCCATCATCAGGCTGGATGTTTTGATGACGATGATGCAGGTCTCGTCGGTGATGACAGTGTGCTCCATACCGAACTTAACCTTGAGATCCATGATAGGATGAATCTTGCCCCTCAGGTTGATGACACCCCGGATATACTTGGACGTCAACGGCACCGGTGTGATCGGCATCCGGCCGATGATTTCCTGAACCTTTAATATCTCCACACCATATTCCTCGCTGTCCAGAAAAAAAGTCAGATATTTACCGGCACGGGGATCACCCATGGACTGATTTTTATTAACTGCACTTACGTTTTTCATGCTTTTTCCTCCTATATGGCCTGTTTATTACGCTATTATATTTAATCGCTGCGGGCCATATTAACTATCCCTGCAGTGTCCAGAATCAAACCTACAGTACCATCACTCATGATGGCTCCTCCGGCCACCCCCTGCACTTTGTTGATTCCCTTGCCCAGTAATTTGGTCACCACTTGGGTCTGGGTTAAAAGATCGTCTACAAAAAGAGCGCACCGCTGCTGTCCCTCACCTATCACCACCAGCAGCCCTAAAGTAAGTTCGGTTTGAGCGTCCGGAATATCAAAAAGGCGGTGCAACCTGAAAACCGGCAACAGTTCCCCCCTGAAGTCAAGCATTTCGGCTCTTTGGTTCACTGTGTGGATATCTGTCTCAACCGGCCTCACCGCTTTTTGGATGTTGGCAATCGGCAGGATGTATCTTTGGGATCCCACTCTAACCACCATTCCATCGGTGATAGCCATGGTCAGGGGCATTCTCATAATAAAGGCGCAACCCTTACCTTCCGAACTTTGAACCTCTATACGGCCCCGCAGGGCCTCAACTGCCTGGCTCACCACATCCAGCCCCACTCCCCGGCCAGAGACCTCTGTGACTTGCTCCGCAGTAGAAAAGCCCGGCTGGAATATCATCTGCCAAACCTCCTGTTCAGTTATCCGTTCGACCGAATCTATCAAGCCCCGGGACATTGCCTTGTCTAATATCTTCTGCCGGTTCAGTCCTCTGCCATCGTCCCAAACCGTCAACATGATGCTGCCTTCGACATGACCGGCCGTCAGACAAATCCGGGCATCCTCAGATTTTCCGATTCGGCGGCGTTCCTCAGGGGTTTCAATACCATGGTCAACTGCGTTCCGGATAAGATGGACCAGAGGATCGGCCACCATATCAACCATATTACGGTCGATCTCGATATCCTCACCTTCAATGGTAAAATCCACCTTCTTACCATTTTTCTTGGAAAGGTCGCGGGCCAGCCGGGCCATTTTCTGGAAAGTGCCCTTCAGGGGGACCATACGAAGGATCATGCTCAGGTCCTGAAGTTCGCGCACTATTTTTCCCGCATGGGATATTTTTTTACTAAGCTCGCGATGTTTCCCGCTCACGATCAGTTCATCTTGTCCCACCATGGTCTGGGCGATCACCAGTTCGCCCACGGTATCCAACAGCTTGTCCAACCGGTCAATCTTGACCCTGACGGTAGACTCGATTGTCTGGTCAGGAGCCTGGCTGGCGGCCAATACCTGATCTGCCGAAGCTTCTCCATCTTTCCGGGTCAGCCTTTCCCTGGGTTCCTTCTTGACCGCAAGTTCAGGCGACAGATCATTGACTATTGAATCACGGGTACCGGAGATGAAATTCTTCAAGGCTTCCAACAGTTCTTCATAGCCCAAAGGCAGTTCTATTTGCTTGCCGGGACCGGATGATTTCATCCGTTCCAGAATGCTCTTTATCAGGTCCAGCGATTTAAGGGACAGATCGGCATGGCCTCTGGTAAAATTTTCCTGACCATCCCTGACTCGGACCAGCATCGATTCCGCCTTGTGAGCCATGTCCTTGACGCAGTCAAGATTAATGAAGGAAGAGGTTCCTTTGATGGTGTGGAAACCCCTGAATATAGTATTCAGCAATTCCTGGTTGTTCGGATCCTTTTCCCAGCCCAAAATGGCCGACTCGGCTATGTTAGCGCATTCCATACTCTCAACAATAAACTCATTTAACAGATCCGCGTCAAATTCTTCAGACAGAGTAAATTTCAGTGATTTTATTTTTTCCGGTTCGACAGCCTGGGGTTTTTTCGATTTTGTGCCGGAGGAACTTCCCCCGCTAAATTCCATTGCATGCTCCAATAATTCTCCCAGGCGGACTATTCCCGCCCGGCGCGACTCCAGATCATGACCCGACCAAGCCTCTATCTCGGCGCAAGCCTGGCCCAAAATATCTTTAAGATGTCCCCTGGCCTTTTTTTTAGCAAGAACCAGGCTTTTTTTGAACTCGTCCAAATCTAAGAGGTTCTCAGGATCAAGTTCGATCAACAATATTGCTAGATGATTTAGGTCCATTTTTTATCTTTTTCCACTCAAATATTTATTCTATCGAACACCAGAGATTAAAAAATTATTCGATATATATGCAGTCTATCTTCTTAAAATTGTTATACTTAGGATTATAGCAGAATTACGGACTACTGTGAGCTTACACGGAAGTCCTGCCACCATATCCCCCAACACGAAGACTTAGGCCAGTGACTTTGCGTCCCGTCTTTTCAGGCGGTTTGCCCTTATCAAGCTTAAAATTTTCATACGTCAAATATATCACCAAAATATATCACCAAAGTCAAGAGATAATATAAATACGAATCAGAAGATAATATATTGACTATACGCCGCCAACTTATTAATATTGATAAAAAATAAGGAACTCATCACATCAATATAACCAATCATTTTCTTAAAAATATTGACTGCAAAACATTTCTATATTAATATAAGTGTAAGAAGTTTATCATTAATTAGGATAAATGATAGAAATTAGATGGGTTTTGCAACACCCTGAGTGTTACATGTACAACAGCACTGAGTATTCAATGGTTTTTTTCCGGCACTTGAACCACCGGACTCAATTGCATAACAGGAAAGATGCTCATACCGGAGCACACAACCGATATGGTCTGGATATACATCGAAAAGAAGAATTCTGTTGCTTATTACCAGAAACTCCTATAGAAGAATCAACGTTGATCGCGGAACGGTTCGGAAAGAAAATTCCCGATAAAACATACTGCTGTCGGGACAGGAGCATTGATATAATATCAGCCCCAGAGTACCAACTTTGAACGTAGAAACGAATGCGGCAGAAATGCTTTTGAAAAAAGTGGATACAGCGCTCTACCGCCCAAATGCCCAAACGCATTGAGGTGTGGTTGTCGTTGAAAAATGAAGACCGGAGCAATATTGTTGAGAAAATAAGGTGAAGTAATATTACGTTTTTTCGATAAACCACTCGATGAGCGTAAAATGAACAAGATATCCCTTGAAAAGAGGTTTTTATGATTAAAAAAATATTAATTGTTGACGATTCTCTCATATCTGTAAAGATAATGAAAAGCTGTATCCCTAAAGATAAAGACTACGAATTGTTTGATGCTCCCGATGGTCAAAGCGGTTTGGAAAAATACAAGGAAATTAAACCCGATCTCACTTTCATGGATTTAACGATGCCTGTCATGGATGGTTTTCAGGCTTTGGAAGAAATTTTGAAATTCGATCAAAAAGCAATAGTTATAATTTGTACTGCTGATGTGCAGATCAAGGCCATTGCAAAAGCACATGATTTGGGCGCTTTTTCGGTAGTAAAAAAGCCACCGGCAAAGGAATCCATAGCAGCAGCTATCAAAGAAGCAGACAATGCCCTGGCGGAGCGTGGATAAATTATGTTGAAAAATGATAACCCCACAGAGATGATTACCAGCGAAGAAACCGATCTCATGCAGGAGATCATGAATATCGCTTTCGGCCGCGCCGCTGCAGACCTCGCCGAATACATAGATATTTTTGTTCTCCTCAGTCCTCCTGATGTAATACTGCTGCATGCCTCTGATCTTCCGGCATACATAAACAGTGAGATTAAAGACTACGATAAAGTATCTGTTGTAGAACAAAGTTTCTGGGGTAAATTTAAGGGAAACGCTTATTTGTTTTTTCCTTCCGGTACCGGAAAGAAAATATCTTCTATACTGGGCAATGGAGATGAATTGTTTCTCTCAGATCCTGCTAATGAAATGGAAAAAGAAACATTTCTGGAAATTGGCAATATCCTGATCGGAGCATGCATCGGGAAAATTTCTGAACTTTTAGGCGATTTTTCCACTTATTCACCACCCCGCGTTGTCGTTGAAAAAAGTAGTCACGATATAGTGTCCGGCAGCCTGATTGCTCCCGGCAACGTAGCCATTGTTTTAAGGACAGTCTTTGAATTTAACGAGAAAAACATCAGCGGATATCTATTTGTTGTAACCAAGCAGGAATCTTTTGCCTGGTTAAAGACTGCTTTGCACAACTTCCTCAATCAGTATGAATAGTGTTCCGGGTGATATTGACTTTAAAAACACAATCAAATCAAGTTTCACACCATACCTTGCCTGGAAGCTTCCGCCTGTTGTGGCGTGACTTCCCGGTAAGGTAATGATCTGTTTATAGCGTGTCCCTTTCGGGGATACACTCCCATGTCCTGATTCGTTCCGGGAAGTCGACGAATCTCCATGCATTCGCTAGTCCGCGTTACCGGCAAAGATTGCGCTATGACCGGAAGCGCATTTCCCGGGAGATCGTATAATAAACAGAATTTTTCATGGCCGAGAACTGGTATCTAAAGACGCAGATACGGCTGCATTATAACTTCCAGATTTTTTCTTTGATTTTCATATTCGGTTTTGTCCATTGCTGGTGGCAATTCAATTTTAGGACAAAATTTTACGGTAACGCGAGAGAAAGGTTTAGGAATCATAAATTTATCCCAGCTATGCAAATACCAGGCACGATCGGCAATGACGACTGCGGGAACAATCACAGCATCCGCTCCGTGGGCGATGGCAATCGCGCCAAGCTTGACCACCCCTGCCGGACCGCGCGGTCCGTCAAGGACATGCGCCGCCAGACGATGATTGCTTAACCTGTGAATCATTCCTTTAAGGGCGGTGCTTGCGCTGTTGGAGGAAGATCCCCACACTGTATAACACCCTGCCCGCCCGGCAATGCCGCCGGCAATTTGCCCGTCCAGACTTTTGGAAGACATCAGGGCGGGCTGATATTTCCTGTATTTATTAAAAACACGAATCCCGACAAAAAACTGTTGATGCCAAGCGCAAATAAGGACTCTTCCGCCTTGCTGCAGATAATCAAACCATTCACTTTCATTTTCTATTTTCATTCGCAGCGTCGCGCAATAAAACCTTACTATCCAGTAAATAACAGCTCCGGCAGGCCTGGTTCTGGCTAATTTACGCAGTTTTTTAATCATTGTTGCTTCTCCATACTATATAGATTAAAAGTAATCATGAATAACCCGTGAGTGCAAGCGCGAATTTTATTTTTGACTTGATTGTCGACTTATGATTGTTTAAATACTCTCAATGAGCATGGATTTGCCGGAAATAATATTTCAAGGAATCTTTGATGATTCATCCTCCATTAATTGAAATCATGAAAAAGTCTGATTTTTATCCTCACCATCCGGAAGAGGTTGAATTCATCCAGACGCATATTTCTTATATTTTTATTGCCGGAGATTTTGTTTATAAAGTAAAAAAACCTGTCCGCTTTGATTTCCTCGATTTCACCAATCTGGAAAAACGAAAATTTTATTCTGACGAAGAACTGAGATTAAATAAACGACTTGCCCCTGACACCTATCTGGATGTTGTGGCTATATCGCGAGACTCTCAGGGAAACATTACTTTAGGCGAGGGAGTCGAGATTATTGATTATGCCGTGCGGATGAAAAAGCTTCCTCCGGAAAAAATGCTTAAAACACTTCTTTTAAAAGGACTGGCCGACGAAAAAATAATGGATGCCGTTGCCGGAAAAATTGCCTGTTTTCATCAGCAGGCTCAAACCGGCAAATATATTGATGAAATGGGCAGCATGGAAAATATTCGCAACAATAACGAGGAAAATTTCGCCGAAACAATAAATTATATCAATGTCACCATTCCCGAATACCAGTATAAATTCATCAAGGATTACGTGGGAAATTTTCTGGTTAAAAATATTTCTCTCTTTAAAAAAAGGATGGCCGATCATAAGATCAGGGATTGCCACGGCGATTTGCATCTGGAACATATTTGCGTAACGGATGACATAATCATTTTCGACTGTATCGAATTTAACGAACGTTTCCGTTGCGGCGATGTTGCCGAAGACGTGGCTTTTTTAACGATGGATATTGATTTCAATGGTTATTCGCGGATCGCCGATATTTTCATACAATCCTACGTTAAACATTCCGGTGATAACGATATGCTTAAACTGCTGAACTTTTACCGGTGCTATTATGCTTACGTGCGTGGAAAAGTAACCAGTTTCCGCCGTGATCAAAAGGAAATTACTCCAAGCGAACGCGTGGAAATTACAAAAACCGCTGCGCGATACTTTGATCTTGCCTATACCTACGCCACCCGCCTGGATAAACCAGTATTGATTTTAACCTCAGGGCTGATGGGTTCAGGAAAAAGTTATCAGGCGCGCGCGCTCGCGTCCCGTTTCGGCGCGATAATCATTCGCACCGATATATTGCGCAAAGAGTTATTCCATATCAAACCGACGGATCGGCGTTACGAAGATTTCGGCCGGGGTATTTATTCCGATGATATTTCCCGTCTGACATACGACAAGGCTTATGATTTGGCCGCACAGGAAATTAAACAGGGGAAGGCGGTAATTATTGACGCTTCTTTCAAGAAACGGACCGAGCGCCGGAAGGCGCTGGATTTGGCGAGAAATCTCGGTGTTCATGTTTATATCCTGGAATGCGTCTGTCCCGATGAAAATACAAAGAAACGCCTGGAAAAAAGAATCCTGGAAAATAACAATGCCTCGGATGGACGGTGGGAACTGTTTCAAAAGCAGAAAGCCGACTTCGACGCGATTGACGAAGTGCCGGCGGATTGTCACTTTAAAATTGACACTTCCGTTAATCCGGAAAGTACGCGTCAGGAAATTATCAGAAAAATAAAACTTGAAGAATAAATCGGGAATTAATCAGGCTTGTATAAATATTATTTTTTTGCGGCTTTTTGTTTCTTTTCTTCTTCCTTCTGTTTCTTCTCTTCCTCTTTCTTTTTCTTTTCCGCTTCCTTTTTTAATTTCTGTTTTTCTTCCTCAGCGATTTTTGCTTTGGTTTCTTTAATGTAATATTCTGTCTTGTAATCAAGGACAACGTTGGGATAATCATGGGCCACCTTCTCAAAACGCGCAAGGGCTGCCTGATACTTGTCTCGCCTGAGATAATATTTCCCCACGTAAAATTCCCGTTCTGCAAGTTTTTGTTTGCATTCCCGCACCGTTTTTTCAGCCATCGTGGAGAATTTACTGTCAGGATATCGCGCTATCAGCTTTTCCCATTCCTTTTTAGCGGAAATCGTTTCCGTCTGATCGCGATCAACAGCTTCAATTTGATTATAATGGCACAATCCCAACTGGTAGATGGCATAAGGAACATTTTCGTTGACGGGATGAAGAGCAATAAAGTCAGTGTAAGCGTTTTCCGCTGCAGAGTATTCTTTATCGCTATATAAAGAATCTGCCACCCCTATCTCCGCTAAAACTGCCATATCGTGCAATGGATATTCTTCCTTGAGGCGCAGGAAATATTCCTGTGCTTTTTTATAATGGCCGTCCCTGTATTCAGCGGATGCCTTGGCATAAAGTCCTTCGGGAGTATATTTAACCGTATCGTTTTTTTTACCAAACAAATCTGAAAACGAAAAGCCGCTGATCATTAACAAAATCGATAAAAAAATGCTTAATCTAATTATATTTTTGAATATTTTTGAATACATCAAATCACAACCTTTTTATGTTGAATAATTTTATAAGGATTTTTTCACGAAATCTTCAAGTCTTTTCTGGGGAACAAGTCCAATGAGAGTATCTAAAACTTTGCCGTCTTTAAAAAGAATAAGGGTTGGGATACTGCGCACAGCGTAATCAAGCGCTGTTTTCTGATTTTCATCAACATTTAATTTCATAAATTTAACAGTATCTTTAAACTGTCCCGCAAGTTCTTCAACAATGGGACCGATAGCCTTACAGGGACCGCACCAGGGCGCCCAGAAATCAATGAGTACCGGTTTTGCGCTTTTTAAAACTTCATTTTCAAAGTTATCATCAGTGGCAACACCTAAGAAGTCGCTGCTCATTAATCGAATCCCCCTCTAATTTTTTATTGCTGATCTATATGTCATAATAGAACCCGGAAAGTCAAATGCTATCTGACGGCACAAAAATAAGCTCTTTGGGTTGTTAAAAACCCAATGTTTCAGTTCCTGATTACTTTGACTGCTTCACATTAATTTGCTATACAAATCCTTTAAAAGGAGATTTTTATGGGTATTATGGGCGTTATTTCAACAATATTAGTCATGGAAAGAAGCGATTTATTTAAAAACAGTGCTTTAAAAATGATCGAAAATGAATTCGGGCAGGCTTCTGTCTTTATTACAGATAAAATCGCCCTGATTCTAAGGCACGGTAACGACCCCCATAATCATATTCTCCCTCATTTAATTAACTATCGCGCCAATCTCAAAGCGCTGCGAGATATAGGTGCTACTGAAATAGTGAGCATCAATTCCACCGGTTCACTAAAGAAAGCTTTACGCCCGGGAATGATTATTGTCCCCGACGATTTTATTACACTTACCGCCACCCCCACCATTTATGAAAACAAACCCGTGCATATTACGCCTTCATTAAATGAAAAAGTACGGAAAAAAATAATCGAGGCAGCACTGACTATCGATTTGCCGGTAGTTAAAAAGGGAACCTACTGGCAAACGCAAGGCCCCCGATTGGAGACAAAAGCTGAAATTAAAATGATGGCCAATTTTGCCGATATTGTCGGCATGACTATGGCAAATGAAGCGGTAATTGCCATGGAACTGGATTTGCCTTATGCTTGCGTCTGTTCCATTGATAATTTTGGAAATGGTCTTGTGGATGAACCTCTGGGTATGCAAGAAATATCTGAAAGCACTCGCAAAAACGCCGATTTAATGATTCAATTACTGCAAAGCTACCTGAGAATTTATTCTTAGAAAAAAACCTGATCTATTATAGAATTTTGAGGATGTTTCTTGAAATATTCCCCTTTACCTTCGTGCACCATAATTTTTTCTCCTGTTTAATTTTATCGCTATATCCTTCTGCTTTCAAAGGATAACGCGGCGGCAAGGAGGAGGCTCAGCAGGCGTATGAGATCTACGCCATAATGGCGCAGATCACCGGTAAGAAAAATATCTGTTTTTTATTATGCCCCTTTCGGGTGGCACTCCCGTATTTTAATACGTCGAGGAAGCCGACGACACAGCCAACAAAGTTAGCCACAGAGCAGAAAAATATTACATATCGGAAAGTGACTGAGTATCAAGCGTCTTAAACCCTTTTTGTTCCAGAATATTTTCCGTCTTTTGCATCTGATCGACATCAACTACAAACACGGCTTTTTTCGAACTCTCCAGCACAAAGCCATAGGCGTTATTGATATTGATGCTTTCCTGATAAAGCAGCTGCATCAATTTATCCAGTCCGCCGGGTATATCGGGAATCAAGACTGCCAAAACTTCCCGCAGATGTACTGTCATTCCCGCCTGAGAAAGAACAGCTTCAGCCCTTTTGGGATCATCGACAATCAGATTGATAATTCCGAATGTATCTGCTGTAGCTATCGTCGTCGCGCGTATGTTGATTTTTTCTTTAGCCAGAACGCCGGTAACTTTCGCAAGTTTTCCTGATTTATTTTCCGCGAAAATAGAAAGCTGATAAGCAATCATATTCTTCTCCTTTATTTGTTTAATGACTCTCCGTCTGCGCCTCGACAAGGCTGCCGCCGCAATACTTTTCGCGGAGTCTAGGCTTTTCAATTTTTCCGGTTGGATTGCGCGGCACCTTTTCAAAAAAGATTCTATGCGGACGCTTGTAACGAGGCAAGGCCGTGCAGAACTGCACGATCTCGGCTTCAGAACAGGGGAAACCCGGTTTTAATTCAATTATCGCCGCGACGATTTCTCCCAAACGGTGATCAGGAAGCCCGATCACAGCCACATCCTTGATCGCGTCGTGTGTGCGCAGAAAATCCTCGATTTGCACAGGATAAATGTTTTCGCCACCTGTGATAATCACGTCTTTCTTACGATCTACAAGATAGATAAATCCGTCTTCATCCATTCGCGCCATATCACCCGTATAGAGCCAGCCGTCTTTAAGAATCTCGGCGGTGGCTTCCGGATTGTTGTAATAGCATTTCATCACACCCGGACCTTTTACACAAAGCTCGCCCACCCCACCCTGTTTCACGGG
>JBEKJX010000061.1:0-12028 GCA_050011015.1 Smithella sp. | reverse complement strand
TATTACATTCAATAATGGAAGATAATTGGAGTGATTCCATATTTGTGTTTGCGCTTGCTGCGTTATTTGGCATGTATGCTTGGCGAGGCAATAACTGGCCATTAAAGTTTTTCTTTGGAAATTTAATCAAGCAGAATAATGAAAATGATTACATTGGGTCCATCAATCTGGGAAGATTTAAGAATTTATTTGGCAAAAAAAAAGAAACAAAATTAAGTTAGTTTTATTAGATTTAAAAAGCAATTGCAACTCAGCTGATCGCTGCGCTCCGGCTGAATTTTTGATTATATTTTATGAAAAAAATAATTACGCATATTCTAGCGGTTTTAATTGGTTTAATTTTAGGATTTTCATTATCCTTTATTCATTATAATAATAATTATGAGGGAGCTTTGAATAAGGCAAGAACTTTATACGAAGAAGAGAGTTTAGTAATGAAGTTGGGAGATATTAATCTTCTTATCAAGGAAGGTTATCCCGAAGCAGCAAAAATACTTGATGCTGGTGTTTATTTACGACTAGGAAGTGTAGGCAATTATTATAAACAAAGAAAAGAAATACCTACTGAATTAGACTGGATATTAATTAACCCCGCCATCGATTATATAAAAAAAATAGATTCACAGACAACGATGTTTTATACCGAAGCTGCTGCTGGAATAGTGTATCTAAAAGAAGTAAAGGGAATATCCTCAAAAGGCAAATAATTGTTAAATGGAAGTGAATTTAAATGTATCATAATCAATACACCCGATCCGGCTCAGCTTTTCATTGAATCTTTTAAATGGAAATCCTTAATTTTGACAACCGACTTTTACTGAGCCTTTGTAGGTGAACACTAGTATAGTCAATGTAACATTTTTCGTAATAAATATTTGTTGATTAACAATTATAAGGTTCAACGGCGGAGTTAACGGGTTCCGATCTATCAGGCTTGTAAAAGACTTCCTGAAATCCACAGTTTTCAAAACTGCAATTTTATGCTAAGATCAATCAATAATCGTCCTAATGCAGAAAGCAAGAATATATTTTTAAAGATTTATACAGACTTTATAAACATTATTAGGTTCCCTCTCACAAAATGATATCCGAAATGTAAAAGACGCCAATGATTCCAATAAATATTGAAGGAATGTCAAAAATGAAGTGGTGGATACTTTTTCTATTAGTATCCTGGATTCCATATTTTGGATTAGGAGTATGGATAATTATATTTTATCCATGGACAACATCAGGAAGTGAAGTTAAGAGAGTAATTGCTTCTTTGGGTTGGCCAATATGCATTTTGATTGGTTGTATTCCGAACATTATATTAATTTGTAAAACAAGCAGAAGTCGATGGTTTAAAATATCCATGTCGATACTATTTTTCATTATGGCATACTTTGTAATAATGGTGTGGATAGGGGTCACAAACATGCATCCCGATTTTGAAAATCAATCTATGGGAAACACAATTGAAACTATTTATTCTTAAAATTATACAGACATGACGATCCACGCTGATCGGTAATCTTTTCGTTAAACCTTTTAAATCCTAAGGGTTAACGTTTGCAACATCAGCACCGATTCATATAAACAATGTTCGGTTCCGATGAGCCAAAATAATGAATGCCGTTTCATCTAAGTTTCCCGGGGGAGTTCTTTGCATGGTAAAAAAAGATTATATCATGGCGATTCTCTCATTCCTCATGATCCCTCCCGTGGTCTTGTTGGGCGGGGAGATATTCATCTCGATCAATCCGGAAATCGCCGCGCATACGCAGAACTATGTGCGCAACTACTGGCTGCTGGATAAGATGAGAAATGCCTGCATTCTGGCAGCCTTTCTTGTGAATGTTGGATTGTGGTTTCTGTCGTGCTTTTTTCTGCTCAGGTCAAAAAAACAATCGTATTGGTGGTTGCCGATGGGCGTTTTCGGGCCTTTCGGTTTCATCGTCCTGACGGTCTTGGGAGACCACGCAAAGCAGCCCTGGGATCTGTACAGCCGATTTGTCCGCAGGATGAATGTCTATCTGCGCGTTGTGTACGAGCTTTGTGCGGTCTATGTCGTGTGGAGTCTTGCGTATGAGATCATGGTGTTGCATCGGAATCTCATGATCAAATATGAAGCTGCCCGGACAGGGGTTTCGACCGCGCAAATCATAAATCAGCAAAACGCGTCCGGCGGCATGTGGGGATTCAGTGAGGGGCTGGAAGTTATGTATTTGGTAGTTCTCCTGTATCTGCTCTGGCCGCTATGTTTCAATTTCGCCGGTCATTTGTACATGGCATTGTCAGGCCGCCGCCGGGAAAAATGACACGGCCTGACACAATGAGATGAAGACGAATAAATCGAACAAGCCGATGCAGCCGGAATGAATCCGGGGATACCATACCGGTTTTTTGCGCTGATAATCCGGAAAGGTTAAAAACCGGCATGGCGTCTCCGGATTTCCCGGACTAAATATACCATGACAAAGTTGAGCCCTTGTATTTTTTTAACATAAGGTCTAGATTACCTGTAATAATTAAAAGAGCATAATTTAAATGTGCAGTGTGGTACAAATTCCAGAGGCATGTCAGTGTCGTCATGATGCGGTAGTATGATTGTATTAAGCATTACAAAAAGTGAAAAGCCCAAAAATAAAAATCTCATATTTGTCAGCGCCGGCGATCGTGAAACATTCGCTTCTTTTGCTTCGAGAAATCTGACCGGAAACTTCGATCTCGCATTTTTTTATTATGGAAAAAATCAAGAGAAGGCAAATAATTTGAGGCAATCGGCAACTGTATTTGCCTCCGGTACCGGCACTAAATTCAACAGCATCAGACAAATGCACAAAGAAATGCCGGATTTAATTAAATCATATGAAACCGTCTGGGTTTGCGATGACGATCCCGTCCCTGTAAAGGGGAATATTAATGATGCCCCCGATATTTTAAAAAAGTTTCATCTCAAGGTATTGTCTCCCGCACACGCACAAGAAGGTAAAATAAGTCATCAGATCATGCTGCCACTTCCGGGAGTGCATGTTTTCCGGTATGTTAATTTCGTCGAAATGAGCTGGCCGTTGTTTAGTTCGGAATCGCTTGCCGACTTTTTAAATATTTATGACGGCAGCCTTGACGGCTGGGGAACAGACTGGTGGTTCATGAATTATTTTGACGCAAACCATCAAATGGTGGCGGGTATAATGGATAAGGTGGTTTTTCTTAACCCGCGAGATTCTCAAAAAGAAGACGGATATAGTGAGATTGACTTATACACAAATACTCATGACATGATGGCACAGTGGAATGAAATAAAAAATAAGAATAACCTGACGGATTGGAGGCATGAAAATCTTTCCGGCATCCTTTCAACAAAAGAAGAGATAAATAAAAAATGGGGACGCTTATATATAAATGGGATAAGCCTGATTTACAAAAAATTTATCAATCGAAACTATACACTTTAGCAAGATATTTTTTCTTCCTGGAATTCCGGGAGGGAATTCAGGAAAAAATGACACGACCTGACGCGATGAGATGAAGACGGATGAATCGAACCGGCCGCCACAGCCGGCGCAGCCGGGATGAATCCGGGGATACCATACCGGTTTTTATCCTTCCCCGGATTTTCAGCACCCGGATTTCCGATAATTGTCTATATTCCCTATTCCCCCATTTTCTTATATAGTACCATAATACATTGTCATATCGAACAGCCGCAGGCGCGTGAGGAATCTTAAAGACTTCTCACATTCGTTCGAAGTGACAAACGTGCTTCACCCTTCACCCTTCACCCTTCACCATCCACTATCCCCTGTTCTTTACTTAATACTTAAAACTTAAATCTTAATTACTTAAATCTTAAATCTTTTTTCTATTCACCCTTCACATTTCACAGGTGTTTTTTCCATTCACTATCCACCATCCATTATTCCCTGTTCTTTACTTAACTACTTAAATCTTTAAACTTAAAACCGTCATTCCCTGAAAGCTGGCGATACCGGTTCGCAATATACAATATTTTATAAATTTTTATTGACATCGCCGCCTAAGTTTGTATAGGATTCCAAAAATAACGGCGGGGTCCTCAAACGATCAGGATCTTCTTGATGCGCCAACCCCCCAGGCTTAATTCCCAAAATATTATATATCACCGTCCGCAGACTGATGCTTTGACACAAGCGGCATAAGGACGAGGTTTAAACACGGGGGCAGAATATCCTATTGAAGAAAGATATAGATCAACTCCTGGATTATGAAGATATTGTAGAGACCATCCATGAGCCTCTTCTTGTATTGAATTCGGACTTAAAGGTTCTCTCCGCCAACCGCAGCTTCTATGAAACTTTCAAGGTAATCCCGGAGAATACTATAGGCAGCCTTATTTATGATCTCGGGAACAGACAATGGGATATACCCGACCTTCGGACGTTGTTTGAAGGAATTATTCACAAAGACAAGCCGTTCAATGATTATGAAGTTATTCATGCATTCCCGGCCATCGGGCGCAGAATCATGCTGCTTAATGCCCGCCGCATCCTCAGGAAAGGAACCAGTTCCAACCTGATCCTTCTTGCCATAGAAGACATTACCGACCGCAGGCTGGCGGAGGAAAAGGTCAGAAACATGGCGATCACTGACGCCCTGACAGGCATTTATAACCGGAGAGGTTTCATCGCGCTGGCGGAGCAGCAGATCAAGACCGCGAGCCGGAATAAAGAACAGATGCGGCTATTCTACATCGATGTGGATTCCATGAAAGAAATCAACGATAAGCTCGGCCATGTGGCGGGTGACCAGAGCCTGATCGAAACGGCGAACGTTCTTCGCCGTACGTTCCGGAAATCGGATATTATAGCCCGGATCGGCGGTGATTAGTTTGTCATCCTTGCCATCGACGTCAAGGGAATAGACTCTCAGGTATTTTCGGAACGGCTGCGAAATAACATCGATGAATTGAATCGTAAAGAATCCCGATCCTACAAACTGGGTTTAAGCTGGGGCGCCGCCGCCTATGATCCCGAAACGCCGACATCCCTGCACCAGCTTATGTCGGAAGCCGACCAGATCATGTACACCCGAAAGAATGACAAGCTGAACAGCTGATTCAGAACAATTTCATTTAAAAATTTCCCGTTCGGGATGTTTTACCGGCGGACAGAATTCTAAAAAGCGGGCAAACCTCGCAGCCTCCTGTGGACTATTTAAACACTTCAATGAATTCCAGATAAGACGTGGATCGCTCTTTCGTGTCGTCAGAATCGTTCATGACGGCAATGCCGGCTATGGGCGGCGGTTTCCTGCCGAATGCTTTCTGGTAATCCTGAATGATATTAACTTCCTCATCCACCCATTTTCCCAGCTTTGGCTGACCCTTTTCCAGGGCGATGATCATCGCGCGGCTGGAATAAGGGCTTGGCGCAATCGCGGCATCCCCTTCCCTGCTCGCCCAGACATAGTTTAACGTGCTTTGCGGCGGATACCGGCCATACAGAGCTTTGGCCGCGCCATACATCAGCTTCTCGGAAAGACCGGCCATGCCGGAATCATATTGGAACATGACATAAACCCTGATCGGGTAATCATCTCCGGCCTTTACCCCCGTTCTTGCCTTCGCGTAAACATTATCAATTTTCCATCGCCACCTGACCCTGGGATAATCGTAGACGTTAAAAGTTTTCTTATAGATCAATGCCGACGCCGAAGCATTGCTTTCGGCTTTAAGATAGGTATGGTCCTGTTCGGCAATCGCCTGATAGGAAGAATGCTTCTTTATCTTGGGAAAGTAAAGCGGCTCCCAGTTATTCAGATTTTTAAATTCTTCACGAAACAAAGTATTGTTTTCAGCGGCATAGGACTGAAAACATAAAAACGCGCATATGAGAATGAGCAGGGATTTGCCGATCTTCATTCATGCCCCTTGTTTAGTCGCCTTTCGGGTCGAGTGTTTCACTTCACGCGCAGGCCTGCCCGTTAAAACATCGCATAAATGGGCAGAATTAGAAAAATAACATTACAGAAAAATTTTATACGATGCAGACCTGAAAATCTGCGGGTTATAATTTGTTGTCATTAATTATGAAAAAGAT
This sequence comes from Smithella sp., assembly GCA_050011015.1. GTDB lineage: Bacteria > Desulfobacterota > Syntrophia > Syntrophales > Smithellaceae > Smithella. The sequence continues at coordinate 5,966 of JBEKJX010000061.1, read as the reverse complement.
CCTTTCTATCGGGAAGTTCTATATTCTGATAATTCCCTTTTCACGGTTCTTCTTATCAATAAGATATTGCGGTATTTACGAGAAGATAAATCATCGTTGCGCCCCGGCTTTTTACAATGACATAGTCATCGGTTACATCCTCAATGACTCCCTCGCTTGCAAAAGGCTCCGCCGGTCCGAAATTAATCATACATTGAGTCTGATTTGAGGTAAATGTGCATTCTTTTCCTATCTGCTTCTTTAATATCTCATTGTAAATCATTTTGCGATTCCTTTCCTTAACTTCACTATCTCGACAGTTTTTCGAGAGTAATCTTCATCAATCGTATTATACCGGTTAATCATCGTTCTATTTTTAATATTATACAACACTATTCATTATTTTTAAAAGCGGAAAATCATCAACCTCCCGGATAACGGATTGAAGTCCCGTATTTTTGCCGGGGTTTACCATTTGGGAAAAAGGCGGCAACAGTTCTATATGTTTCACAAATTATATAGGAACCATCCCCGTTATTCTTTCAGATTAACGGCAGATTAACGGCGAAATCATTATAGGCCATCAACGTAAGAATGGAGGATATCCTCACCCGCTTATTGAAAATTCTGGGTAATAACTTCAAGATGAACTTTGACCGCTCCATATTGCGGGAAAAGAGCATGGCGCTGAGGCGCAGTGCAAAGAGGATACGGTATCCAAGCTTCACCGGATCTAATTCATTTGAACGTTTCCAGAAATCCATATCCCAGTAATAATTCAGTTTCTTCCAGATGGAATCAAAGGAGTACACATTCCGGACAATTCTCCTGTACCCCGCGACGATTTCTGCGGGAGTCTGGAAGCGGGGAGAAAAGACAACGTTCTGTGTGTCGTATTTACTCCAGTCCTTGTGGAGAATCCGGCCTTCTTTCTCCAGACGGCTGAACAGCTCTGTTCCCGGAAACGGGGTAAGGACGTTGATGAGGGGCATGAGGAGATTTGTCTTATCGATAAAAGCGATAAGCTCATCGAATGTCTTTTCCGAATCGTAATCGTAGCCCACGATGAAAGAACTGTGAACCAGCATTCCATAGGATTGAATCTTCCTGATTGCTTCCTCATAATCAAAGCGTTGATTAACATCTTTATGCATGGCTTTGAGGTTATCCACGGAGACGGACTCAAAGCCGATGAATATCGCCCCGCACCCGCTATCCCTCATGAGAGCCAGCAGTTCGTCTTCTTTGGAAATGTCGATTGATGACTGACACATCCAGTTGATGTCATGGGGCTTCATGGCCGTGAAAAGCTCACGGGCGAATTTCCGATTGGTGATAATATTGTCATCGGCGATAAAAATGGCTTTCTTCGACTTGTATTTGGAACCGGTGCTTTTTATGTCGAGAATCTCCTGAATGACCTGATCAACGGATTTATGCCTGTTTTTCTGGCCGTCAAATGCATAGACGGAACAGAACTCGCAGTGAAAGGGACACCCTTTGGTGGTTTGAAGAATATCCTGAAAATACATGTTTCTGGAAAGGTTCTTCCTGTAAATCGCGGGAGACCGGCTCAAGTCGCTGAATGCTCCCGATGCATAGCGTTCTTTCAAATGACCGCCCTGGGCATCCTCGAGCAGTTTTGCCCATACATCTTCAGCCTCGCCTATCACAACGCTGTCACAATGACTCAGAGCCTCGTCGGGACACATGGAAGGATGAATTCCGCCGAGAACCGTTTTAACCCCCAGATCTCTGTACTTCTGCGATATGGCGTATGCCCTCGGGGCAAACATGGTCCTTACGCTGATGCCGGCAAGGTCAGCGCCCCAGGAGTAGTCGATCTCCTCGATATTTTCATCGAAAACCCTGATTTCATGATGAGGCGGAGTCAGGGACGCCAGCGTGGGTATCGCCAGAAGATATGAGATGTACTTCTTTGTAAAAAGAAAAGAAGCATAGAAATTGTAATCATAAAAACTTCTTGAGTTTTCAGAGCTGTTCCTGGGTATGATGAGGGCGATTTTCACTTCCGGTTTCCTTCATATGCGATAAAATATTTCAACGGGAAGGAAGTATAAAAAGATTGATCTTGTGTGTCAATATAATTTAGCAGGCTGTTGAAAAAGTCCCGAATCAGGTCATTGGAGCAGTGTAAGCGACGAAGCAATCTCATAAGTCGTTGATTGTTCGAAAAACGAGATTACTTCGCTCCGCTCACGATGAAGGTTAAAATAGTTTTTCAGCAACCTGTTAGATAAAGCGGAATTGAAAATCCTGCCTGCTATTTTTGCGCTTTGACAATGACGTAAGGACAGGCAGGAATCCGCTGACACTCGATATGGTGAAAGCCCGCATCGCGGACCGCGTCCGCCAGCGTCGTTTCCGAAAAGCTCTGCCCGAAGATGACGTTACGCAATCCCCAGAAAAGCAGTCTGCCGGGAATAAACCAGACTTTAAAACGCCGGATAAACCGCCGGACGGCATCATCTGACGCCTCCTGATCGGTTTCCGAGATAATCAGGCAGCCTCCGGTTTTGAGAACACGCCGGATTTCTTTCAATCCCCGGAGGGAATCCGGCCAGTGCTTGACCGAACCGATGCTGACAACGGCGTCAAAGGTTTCATCGGCAAACCGGATATCCATGACATTACCCTGCTGAAATGAACAATTGGAAATCTTTCTTTGAGCGCGGTATTTTTCCGCCTCCCGAACCTGCATGATGGAGTAGTCAATCCCGATGATTTGCGATTGGGGATTATCGGCGGCCAGCAGGAGAGCAATATAACCGGGGCCTGTGCCCGCGTCGAGAATACGCGCCGCTCCCCGCAGATCAACATCCCGCGCGATATGATCGTATAGTTCGGTGATGGCGTCATGGATGCTCCGATTGTAAACAGACCCCATGACATCCCAGACCAGACGGGCGTCGCGGATATATTTCACGAATTTTACAAGCAGAGAAGGTTTCACGTTTTTCATTTTTCCTGTCATTCCCGTCGCCTGATCGGGAATCCCGTTTCCTTTTTCTTCCTTTTGCATAGCCCAAAAACTTATATTTCAACCGACCCCATCATTCCTCGGACCCTATTATTCTTTTTTCTATTTTTCTGGTTCCACTTTTTTAGCAGCTAGCTTAAGTAGCATTGAATTAACTTCTTTTCGCACAACTTCTGAATGGTCATCTCTCATATCCATCAATTCCTTCTTGGCCAATTTAATCAGAGTTTTCTCATGGCTTTCCATCATAAGATAATAAAGTCCATAAGCAACCATTGCCTTTGGTACATCCGCACGAATATTCTTCAAACGACTTAGTACTTCTAATGATTTTTCGTTTACGGAAAGGTTTACTATCATTTCCAAAATAAACATGCATGTTGTTATATCTTCTATTCTTTCGTAAATCGTTTCTAAAACATTCATGATAATATTTTTTTGTTTATCAGAAAGGATACCCACATCATCGAAAATGTTATTCAATAAAATATAGGATCCTTGCATTTTAAGAAATTGAGGCATCTGTATAATTTTAATAATGGCTGATAGAATTTCTTCAGGAAAGCAATCATAATCTAAAAGTAATTTTGCTAGTTCAGTTGATTCTACTCTTAACTGATCGCTATCGTTGTTGACGATCGCATTACTGATGCCACTTTCAATCTTTTCAAAACAATTCATTATAATATTGGGGACGCCCTTAAAATTGTAAGTTACTAAGTCATGACAATCTATCTTTAACTTTTATCCTTTGTCACTTCGAACGAATGTGAGAAGTCTTTAAGATTCCTCACGCGCCTGCGGTGGTTCGGAATGACATTTTTTAAGTTTTCGTAGTGCGAGCCTTCAGGCTCGCTTGTTTTGCGGGTCTGAAGACCCGGACTACATTTTAAATATGAAATGCGAAAGCAGATCATCAAATGTCAACTGCAGACCCTTCGCTTTTTGCTTTCGGCACTGCCAAGCGGCTCTGAAGCCGCTGTGGCAATCTTTCTTTTTTGTCATTCCCGTCGCCTGATGCCCTTTGGGTACGCAGGCGGGAATCCAGTTTTCTTTTTCTTCCTTTTGCATAGCCCCAAAAACTTATATTTCAAGACCTGATCTTTTATCTTTTCTTTTTTTCATTCTTCGGATAATTACAAGTAATATCATGAAACCAATAAAACAAAAAATAGCTAACACAAAGGAAATATTACCACGAAAGGCATATATTTCTGGATGTACTGTAGGTGGGCCACCAGCTGCCCACCAATTATAAAGAGCTAAGTTTCCAAACCAAAGACTAAGAAATAAAAAAATTATATCAATTGTCCAATACAAAAACTTCATTTTAATTAACCTACTGTAAAAGCAATGGGATCAGGTCTTGAAATATCAGTTTCCTTTCTACCTTCTGTCATCGACCGCGTCATTTGTGTTTTCCTTCCCCACATTCTCCTTCAAAAGTTTGACAGTTTTGACTCCAATAATAGTAAAAAATAAAACACTCATCATTAAAAATAAATAATCAAGCAAAAAATGATTAAAAAAGAGTAAAAGCATTGGAAGGATAGACAGGAGACCAAGTAAATACTCTTTTTTCTTTGCGGTCAGCGCTGCAACAGCACCTGTAGCAAAAGATGGAGGAATGAATATTAGAGGCCATTGCCATCTTAATTGATTTAAAATTGCTGAGAATTGATCTGGCTTGAATTTATCAAGAGCAAAAGCCCTGAAAGATCCAATATCAAATTTCATTAATACAAAAAAAACTATTAACAATGTAAAAAATGACGTAATAATGCCCAAAATTACAGCTATAATATTTCTCATGTCGCGTACACTCCTAATAATATAATAATATTGGGGACGCCCTTAAAATTGTAAGTTACTAAGTCATGACAATCTATCTTTAACTTTTATCCTTTGTCACTTCGAACGAATGTGAGAAGTCTTTATGATTCCTCACGCGCCTGCGACGGTTCGGAATGATATTTTTTAAGTTTTCGTAGTGCGAGCCTTCAGGCTCGCTTGTTTTGCGGGTCTGAAGACCCGGACTACGTTTTAAACATGAAATGCGAAAACAGATCATCAAATGTCAACGGCAGACCCTTCGCTTTTTGCTTTCGGCACTGCCAAGCGGCTCTGAAGCCGCTGTGGCAATCTTTCTTTAACTTTTCACTCTTCACTCTTCACTTTCACAGGTGTTTTTTCCATTCACCATCCACCATCCACTATAAACTGGTATTTGCTTCACTCTTCACATTTTTCCCTTGACGCTTTTTAATAGGGCGCTGTTCCTTCCGACCCATATCGATTTGTTTTCTATGTAAATCCGGTAGCGGGCGCAAACACCTTCGCTTGCTTTGGGGGCAGGCAAGCGAATACATCATTATAATTTCCCCCGGGAATCCGAGATTCTTAAAGTAAATTACAGCGGCACGGTTGCTTTACTTCCGCCTGCTCATGCCCCATTCCCTTGCGGCATCGACATCTTCAAAACTATCTGATTCACAGGTGCCCCACACTTTTTCAAAAGTGTGGAACGTCGCGCCCAGAACGTTTTTCGAAGACTTTCGGGGAATGATGGCTATCCTTTGTTTCGGATGATTACTGGTGGCGACAGCCGTCTTCATGGCAATATGTTGTATTTCTTCAATGGAAACATTTATCTCTTCCGCGTTTGAATAGTCCCATATCTGGTAAAGCAATTGCGGAAATGATTCATCGGAATTAATTTGTTCCTGAAGTCTGTCGATTTCGTCCGCGTCAACAATACCGGAAAAAGCAATGACGACACCAGGTCCGTCCGGTTCCCTGTTTAGTTTATGAGACATAATGGCATCCTCCTGAATGGACATAAAATATGAGATAAATATTTATATCATTGACTATTGATGACGCGCGGCGGCTGATCAAAGTTTACGCGGTTTTTCTCAGGCTATTTTCTGTTTTTCCAGCCATTCGACGGCATCGTTCCTGTTATCGAACACGCGAACCATCCAGC
>JBEKJX010000060.1:0-12039 GCA_050011015.1 Smithella sp. | reverse complement strand
CCATGACCAGATCGAAGCAATCCGCATGGCCGCCGCCATTCATGACATTGGCAAGATTTCAGTTCCATCGGAAATACTTTGCAAGCCGGCAGTTCTAACTAATCTTGAATTTTCCTTAATCAAAAATCATCCCGAGTTCAGTTACGAAATCATGAAAGACGTTGAATCGCCCTGGCCGCTGGCCGATATCGTCCGCCAGCATCATGAGCGAATAGACGGTTCCGGCTATCCGCAGGGGTTAAAAGATAAAAATATTCTCATCGAAGCCCGTATTCTTGCCGTTGCCGATGTGGTTGAAGCCATGATGTCCTATCGTCCTTACAGGCCGGCACTGGGGGTTGAATCTGCGCTTGCCGAGATTGAAAATAACGCGGGAATTCTCTATGACCGCGACGCAGTGGATGCATGCTTGAAGCTGTTCAGGTCAAAAGAATACCTGATCGCATAACATGGAATAACAAATCCCATAGAAAACACGTTTACAAATGGTAATCTTCGAATTCGACAACTTTCTGTCTTTGAATAATATGATGTTAAACAAATAATTAACTTCCCCTGTTAGACGAAATGTTTCCCGAATATTCTTTTGGGCTTGTCCTGAAAGCGTTTTGGATGCGGCCTTCCCTTTCCCTTCATCACGTTTGCCAAAAAATATATCCGCCTGATCTTACCTGAAGACCATCGTGAAACCGAATAGTTATTCTGCCGGCAGAGAAGTTCTACGTTCAACCTTGAAGATAGAACATTAAACCCGGAACTTCGATTGCCGGTACAGACAGCAAATCCGATGGTTTAACGATCGAGCTATTTCAATGCGGCTTTTTTTCATTGATAACTTCATGAATTCCTGTTATTTTATTCCATCTTTTTTACATGATATCAAAACTTGCAAGAGAAGGAGGATCAAGTGAGGAAATTACTTGTTTTCATGGTTGTCTGTATTGCCTTATCGGGATGTGCCGTTAATAAATCAGTATATATTCCGTATAATGATAATGGCCATAAAGACGCATTTTATGAATGGTCTCCTCATGATGATGGCGGAGAGTGGTGGTACCTCACCGGGTATGCGTCCGATCAGAATGATAAGTTGTATCTTTATCAAATTACGATATTCCATGGATATTTGTTACATAACGTGTTTCCTTTCATGGAAGGATATGCTCTCCATTTATCTTTTACAGATTGTTCAACCGGACAACATGTGTTTTCCGAAGAAATCAAATTTCGCTCTGATGAGATCTATGCTGATTCACGATGCGCTGTTTTTAAAGACAGCATGATGTGCCTGGATAATAAACAGATCAAAATAGTGGGCAAGAGTGACAATCTTAAAATGAAACTCGAAGGTACGCTCACAAAGGATGCCGCATGGCATGGGAAAGACGGCATTATCGTCATGGGACATCCTGATGATCCAAAAGAGAGAAGTTACTACTATTCCTTTACCAATGTCAAAACAAAGGGAGATATCGAATTCAAGGATAAAAATGACAATTGGATTAAAATCGATGGGAATGGCAAGGCATGGTTCGATCGGCAGTGGGGAAAGTTCAGCGAGTTGGGTTGGGAATGGTTTTCCTTCAGATTTTTTGATGACGAGGAGATCATGCTGTTCCCCTTTCCCAAAACAGGAAGCAGAGAAGGAACGTATATTGACAAGAAAGGAAATACAATAAGTTTTGATAATTTTACCTATAACGTAAAGAAATTTGGAAATTTCAATGGTAAAAAGATTGGACTTGGATGGAACGTGACTGTTCCATTTAAAGAAAAGGAATATGAAGTAGTCCCTGTCGTTGAAGACCAGTTCAATCCGGCAATGATACAGGGTTACTGGGAAGGCATATGTAAAGTGTTCAACAATAAGGGCGAACTTGTAGGGTATAGTGTCACTGAAACTCCGGCAAGCGCTTACTGAAGAAGATTTGAACGTAACAGCCATGTGATCCGCATCTGACAAAATTATTTTCCTGATTGGTGATAAAAAAGGCAGAGTCATTAATGACTCTGCCTTTTTTATGCACAATTCTATCCGTAATCGTTAATCATTTATTGGGTCGAGTTTTTTGGGCCCGACTGCGTAATCGGTTTTGAAAATTGATCGAGTCAGAAAAACTCAATAAATCTGGAGATAATCCACTTCTAAAAGTTAATTTAATAAAGATGGTGCCTGAAAACCTCGTGGATAATTTCCAGTAGATAAGTTATAGTGAGTCCGCCGATTATTTTGACAGCGAAACCACTATGCATGTTCCACGGGAAAATTAATGTAAACTTTTAATGAGGGAGGATTTATGAAGACATTAAAATTGATATTAGTTGTAGCAGCCATGTTCTGTTTTATTTCATCAATTGCTTATGCGCAGGGCAAGGAAGCAAAAGGCCCCTGCCGGGCCGATATAGAAAAATTCTGTAAAGATGTGAAACCCGGTGAAGGCCGGATAATTGAATGTATGAAAAAGCATGCGGAACAGTTGTCGCCGGAATGCAAAGCGAAATTAAAGAAAGACAGGCCCGGTCATAAGCCCGGAAACAAGTCCGCTAACGAACCCGGTAATGAGCCAGCTAATGAATCCGATAATGAAGCCGGTAAATAGTTCCCGGTTTCAGGTTAACAGCTTACGATAAAATAATTATCGTGTATTGAAAATAACAAAACTGCATCATTTTTTCAAAGATGATTTTCACGAGGGCAATGATTTTACCATCGTCGCTCATTGCGGGGGTGTTTAAACTCTATCCCCGCTATTCAAGAGCTTTAACTATTTTGAATTCACAAGTGAACAAACACCTTTTGAATTTGAAGATATGGTTATGACCAAAGAGATATTTTTGAATATCATCATGGAGGAGGCTAAATGAATACTGCATTGGTGCTGATTGATATTCAGCAAGACTATTTCCCAAAAGGAAGCATGGAAGTTGTCGGGGCGGTTGAGGCAAGCCTTGCCGCTAAAAAACTGCTGGGCTATTTTAGGCAGGAGAATTTACCAGTTGTTCACATACAACATGTTTCTATACGGGAAGGCGCGACATTTTTTCTGCCGGATACGGAAGGAATAAATTTTCATGAAAATGTCAGGCCTGTGTCCGGTGAAACGGTAATCAAGAAATATTTTCCAAACAGTTTCCGGGATACAGGTCTGGATGAATATTTAATATTCAGGGAAATTAAAGAGCTTGTAATTTGTGGTATGATGACGCAGATGTGTATTGATGCGACAGTGAGAGCGGCCTTCGATAAAGGATATTCCTGTGTTGTCGCTCACGACGCTTGCGCAGCGAGAAGCCAGGTTTTTAATGACATTGATGTTCCGGCGGCTCATGTTCATGAAGCCTATATGGCCGCGCTGGGCGCAGTTTATGCAAAGGTGTCCAACGCCGAAGAAATAATCGTGACACTGCGAAACACCTGACAAATTGCGCATGAGTTATGGGGCATAAAGAACGCGGTGCCTTATTGAAACCTCCCCATTTTTTCTTCCTCTTTTGCTTGAGTTATTTTAAGATATATGCGATGTGATAAAAGATAAAGTTTGTCGCACTGTTAAGCCATGAAACAATTCAATTAATCAGTTTAATGAAAGGAGTATAAACGAAGATGAGATCATGCCTTACGACAGCCCGGATTTGCGCAATAATTGCCACATTCATTCTATTTTCTTATACCTTTTCTTTTGCACAAAACGAAGGAATTAAAGGCGTGCAATTTACAGATGGAAGTATCATCTATGGAAGAATTATAGAAATGAGTGCTGACAATATACAAATTGAAACTAAGGACGGCAAAATAATATCCCGTAAATTTGCCGAAATAGAAGGTTTCATCATCAAGGAAAACTTATCCGGCATTCGATTTAAGGATGGCAGCATCATATATGGCAAGATCATCGAAATGGATCTTAACAAAGTGATTATAGTAACTAAAGATAACAACTCGATTACAAGGAAGTTTGACGATATTGCCTCTTTTATCACAAAGGATTCCGAAGAAAAAACCGCCCCAAAGCAGTTTATAGCTTTGGGGACAGAAATATCTTACCTTAAATATAATGAATCCGGTGTAGAAGATAAGGGCATGATGTACGGTATAGTTGGCTCGTATGCTTATCACTATAATAAGATAATGTTAAAAGCGGAAGGGAAGTTTGCCTATGGACAGGTAGATTATGATGGCGCCACCTGGAGCGGGACTCCGTTAACTATATCAGACATACCTGATTATATGTTGGAATTCAGAGGTTTACTGGGTTATGAAATCGTTGCAAAAAATATCACGTTTACTCCTGATTTCGGGATCGGATATAGATGGTTGCAGGACAATTCGCAAAATAAATATTATGGCGGCTATAGAAGAGAGGCAAATTATGTATATATCCCGATAGGCATAGAAGCTGTTGCCAACTTAGGCAAAGGCTGGTTTTTGGGAGCGGGTATAGAATATGACCGTTTCATGTGGGGAGAACAAAAATCTTATTTCAGTGATATTGATCCGGGATATAATGACATAGAAAATCAGCAGACGAGTGGCTATGGATACAGGGGATCAATATCCATTGCAAAGAAATGGGAGAAGGCAGGTTTTAAAATAGAACCTTATATAAGATATTGGAGTATCGACGATTCAGAAATTGAACCTCTTATTTATAACGGAAAAAATGTTGGATATGTTCTGGAACCGAATAATTACTCCACAGAAATCGGATGTCAATTGGCAATAACATTTTAATTTTCCTAAACTATACCCCTGGTCAGGCCGGTTTTTTTACCCGGCCTTCAGGAATAACGGTCTGCGTCTTATCCGTGAAATCTCGCCGAGACGATCATCGTCGCCGACAAACCACTCTTCCTGTATTCCTTATTTCACAAATTTAAAATTTTATGTTATATTATAACAAATAATCATTAAAAATAAGCCTCAACCCCTAAAGAATGAAGTGGAATCGCGTGACAGAACTTTTGGATATAAGGATTAAGACAGAACTGATGAAATCATTCTTGATTATCAGGAGAATATTTGTCGAGTGAATCATGTTTTGCTAAGCGCTTTCTATTTCATTTTCATAAATCTACTATTCTTTGTTGGTCCGTCCAAAAAGTTTCTTAAATTCATCTACTCGAAAAAGGACGCTCCATTGCGGAAAAAACCGGAGTTCTTATTATTGTGGATAACAAATGAAATTAAATGAACAATCCATAAAGAATATTTCATCTTTGCCGACAGTTATAATAAGTCTTATCATCGCCGTTTTTATTCCCGCAGTTTATTTCATCATTGCCTACGAATACATGGAGGGAACTATCAACACCGAGACGGCATTTTCTGCGCAAGCGATTGAGGGGGTAGTCGTTGGTAATCCAAAACACTGGCAGTTCGAGAGAATCCGCCTTAAGGAAATACTGGAACAACGCTTCGATCATACTTATCGTGATAATCGTAAAATAAAGGATATGAAGGGACATGTCATAGCAGAGGCAGGAGAATTACCGGCACGGCCGGTGTTGACATTCAGCCGGCCCGTTTATGATTCAGGCACAGAAGTGGCACGAATTGAAATTGAACACTCCATTTTCCCTCTTATCGCCCGGACTGTTTTATTTGGAATATGTTTTTCCGGGGCGGGAATTATAATCTTTCTCGTTTATTATATTATCCCGTTAAAGATAATCCGGCAAGCTTATGACAAGTTGCAGAAAAGCGAAAGTTTCTTTAAGGAGATTACTGATAATTCTTCAGATATTATTTTCATTATGGATGAAAACGGAGGCACAAAATATTGTAGCCGTTCTGTCGAACGTTTTTTAGGATACAAACCTGAAGAACTGATCGGCAGAAGCGCTTTTACGCTCATTCACCCCGATGATCTCGAACGTGCCTTCAATGATTACAGTGAGGCTCTTCTGTCAAAAGATAAATTGATTTTTAACGCCTTCCGCGTATTGCACAAAGACGGTTCAGAACGATATCTTGAAGGGCTGGGGAAAAATCTATTGGATAACCCGCTTGTATCAGGTTTTATCATGAATATTCATGACAGCACTGAGCGCAGGCGGATGGAAGAGGAATTGCAAGAAAGTGAGTTAAGTTATCGGCAGCTATACAATAACGTGCCGGTTGCAATATATCGAATCGATTTCAAAACCGGAAGATTCTCAAACGTGAATGACATGTTCTGCAGTTATTCCGGCTACAGCAGGGAAGAACTGGCCTCTCTCAGTCCATACGATATTCTGACTGAAGAGAGCAAAAAACTTTTTACGGAGCGCATGGGAAAAAGGGCTCTGGGGATAGAAGTGCCGGAGACCGTGGAATATAAATTTGTCGATAAAAGTGGCAAACAATGGTGGCTTCATCTGCATAATAGATATATTTACGATGCAGATGGCCATGTGGTTGCTTCCAATGTTGTTGCACTTAACATCACCCCGATAAAGCAGGCGGAGGATATCCTGCGGGAAAGCGAAAGAAAATATAAGCTTATTGCCGAAAAAATGAATGATATCGTCTGGATTGCGGACATGGATTTAAAGGTAATCTATGTAACTCCATCCGTGCATAAGATACTGGGATTCACTCAGGAAGAAATAAAGAATCAAACTCCCGAAGAAAAAATTACCCCTGATTCATTGTCTTTCGGAATGGAGATTTGGGCCAGGGAGCTTGCCACCGAAGAACAGGGTCACGATGATCCCGAAAGAACCGTGAGCGTTGTGTTGGAATATTATCACAAGGATGGATCTACCCGTTGGATGGACACTGTCGTCAGCGGGATTCGAGACGAGCAGGGCGTTTTGACCGGAATACATGGAGTATGCAGAGATATCACTAAACGTAAACTGGCGGAGGATGCATTGAGCCGCAGCGAGGAAAAATACAGGACGATCATCGAAAATATAGAAGATGGCTATGCGGAACTCGACCTGAAAGGAAATTTCCTGTTTGTTAATGATGCGCTTTGCAAAATTGACGGCTATCCTAAAGACGAGTTAATAAAACTCAATTATCGCGATATTATGGATGAAGAAAATGCAAAAAAAATATACGCGGCATATCACAAGGTATTCATCACAGGAGAATCAGAAAGAAACTTTGAATATGAAATTATCACGAAAAATGGAATTGTTAAATATTTAGAATCGTCTGTAAGCTCTATCAAAGATGCTGATAACCGTGTTATTGCTTTTCGCGGAATTGTTCGGGACAGAACGGAGCGCAAAAAGGCGGAAGAAACGCTGCGGAAAAGTGAAGAATCATACACAAAACTGGTAAACTCCATTCCTGATGTTATTGTCCGCACCGATCTGGCAGGGAATATCCTTTTTGTGAATGATAATACACTCAAAACAGGCGGTTACAGTCTGGAGGAAATACAAGGTCATAATCTTCTCAAATTTATTTCTCCTGAAAACCATGATGAAGTAATAAAAGATCTTCTGCTCATGAGGGAGACCAGACTCAACCCTCAAGAAATCAATTTGTTAGTAAAAGATGGAAGTGAAATTCCTTTCGAAGTGAATGCTGATTTTTTACACGATGAAAATGGAAAGCCTTTTGCCGTTGTATTTGTTTGCCGGGACATCAGCGAACGCAAGCGAGTGGAAAATTTACTGAAAGAAAAAGATGAACGTTTTAAAAACATTGCCCAGCATTTACCGGGAGTTATTTATCAATTCTATGCAAAAGACAGTGGTGAATACGGGATGAACTACATCAGTGCGCCTTTAACTGATGCGGCGAAAATAATATCAAACATAAATACGACAAAATTAGATACTGTATTTCCGGGAATTGTTGCGCGTATTCATGAAGAAGACAGAAACAGATTTCTGACATCTATTCATAAAGCGGTGGAGACAATATCTCCCTGGAATTTTGAAGGTCGAATTGTACATTCGGGTGCAGTGATCTGGATACAGGGGCTTTCAGTACCGAAACGCTATGAAGATCAAACGGTTTTTGACGGGATTTTATTGAACATAACGGAGCGCAAGCTGGCGGAAGAAAAATTCCGCGAGTCCGAAGAAAAATTCCGCGAAATTTTCATGACAACGCCGAACGGTATAGCCATCGTAAGCATAAGCGATGGAACTATCGTAGACGTAAACAAAGGGTTCGAAGATATTATCGGCTGGAAACGGGAACAGATAATTGGAGTAAAGACCACCGATCCGGCCTATAATTTCTGGGTGGATTTATCGGCGCGGAGTTTTATGCTGGCGGACTTAAAAGCCGGCAGAGATGTCCTTAATCAGGAATTCGAATTCCGACGCAGTGATGGCTCTGTTCGCGCCGGTATCTGTTCTGCCCGTCCCATCAACATTGGTGAAGAAAAATGCATTATTTTCATCCTGCAGGACATAACGGAGCGCAAGCTGGCGGAAGAAAAATTTCATAAAGTTTTTATGACGACGCCGGATTGTATAGCCATCACGCGTTTGAAGGATGGACTCATAACCGACGTAAACAAGGGGTTCGAAGATATAGTCGGCTGGAAACGGGAAATCGCCATTGGAACAAAGTCTTCTGAACCGCCCCTTAATTTCTGGGTGGATATATCACAACGCGATTTTCTGGTTTCGGAGTTGGCAACAGGCAGGGATGTCCATAATCATGAATTTGAATTCCGGCGCAGTGATGGCTCTGTTCGCTCCGGTATATATTCCGCCCGGCCCATCAATATTGACGGTGAAGAATCCCTTATTTTTATCCTGAAGGATATTACCGAGCAAAAGCGGATGGAGAAAGAACTGGTAGAGTCCAATAGGATGAAGATTATGAACCAGATTGCCTCGGGTGTGGCTCATGAAGTTCGCAATCCGCTTCATGCCATACAAGCCATCAGCGAGGCCATGGCTGTAGATATGGATGAAAATTCCGATTATCAGGATTACTTAATGCACATCAAGGCTCAGGTCGGACGCCTTTCCCATCTCATGAATGATCTGCTGGATTTGGGAAAGCCTATTCAGCCTTCACAGTTTGGCGAGGCATTACTGACTGATATAGCAGCCGCTTCGCTGAGGTACTGGATTGAAGCCAATCCCCGGCTGTCCCAAAAAGTAAAGATTGTAAACAATTTGCAGGACGATGATCTGGTGCTGGTTGATACAAGTAAAATACAACAGGTGATCATCAATTTAATGGACAATGCCATCCAGCACAGTCCCCAGGATGAAGAAATATTACTGGAGATCAGCAAGGCTTCCGAAAACTACCTGATGGTAAAGGTCACAGACAAGGGAGCGGGACTTAAATCCCAGGATCAGCCCATGGTTTTTGAACCTTTTTATACCACTCGCAAAAGCGGCACTGGCCTGGGCCTGAGTTTATGCAAGCATATTGTAGAAAGCCACGGCGGCACAATAGAGATAGTCAATAATGAAAACACACCGGGATGTACCACCCGGTTCACCCTGCCTGTCTATTATAATAACAAGGAGCGTAAATGAAACCTTTAGTGCTGCTTATTGATGATGAGCCTTCCATTCAATTTGGATTTTCCACCTATCTTAATAAAACCGGTTATCAGGTTCAAACGGCCGGTACCATAACAGAAGCCAGGCTTAAACTGGCTCAGGGTTGTTTCGACATCATTCTGCTGGATCTCTCGCTGCCCGATGGCAACGGGTTTGATTTGATCGCGGAAATCCGCATAAACTATCCGGAAGTCGCTTTGGTCGTTATCACCGGCAGGGGGGACGTGCCGCTGGCTGTAAAGGCCATGCAACTTGGAGCTGATAATTTTTTGACCAAACCCGTGGACATGAATGAACTGAACGTTTATCTCGGCAAGAGTGTCGAATTGAAAGGACTGCGCAGCAAAGAAATAACCAGAAAAAGGATGTACCAGCGTTTTGAACCGTACTTTGGGCAAAGTCCGGCCACAAAAAAGGCGCTGGAACTGGCGGAAATGGTCGCCGGAAGGGACAGCACCGTTGTAATCTATGGACATACCGGCACCGGCAAGGGTGTGCTGGCCAGATGGATCCATGAGCACAGCTCCCGCAACTCCGGTTTCTTCGTGGAGGTTAATTGCTCGGCTCTAAAAGGCGACCTTTTGAGCAGTGAGTTATTCGGCCACGCCAAAGGGGCATTTACTTCCGCCCATCAGGATAAGCAGGGGCTTTTAGATGTCGCCGACGGCGGCACATTATTCTTGGATGAAATAGGGGATATGGATCTGTCGGTGCAGGCCCAATTTCTGAAATTGATTGAAGAAAAACAATATCGCCGTCTCGGCGAGGTAAGAATGCGCCAAAGCAATTTCCGGCTGATCTGCGCCACGAACCGGGATCTGTTATCCGATACCAAACAAGGCCGCTTCAGGCTCGATCTGTATTACAGGGTCAATGTCTTTTCCCTCTATCTGCCGACATTGAAGGAACAAGACCAGGACATGGAAGGTCTGATACTTCACTTGCTGAGGGGCCTTAATTATAAAGGTGCGGAAGTTCCATCCGATGTATTGAGTCTGCTGCGCTCTTATAATTGGCCGGGAAACATCAGGGAGCTTAAAAATGTGCTGGAGCGGGGTATGATGCTTTCGGGAGGCGATATACTCAAGCCGTCACACTTTTCCGGACTGGATATACAGACGGCCGAAGGCTGTCCAGAAACCAAAGGGTCGTCCATTGAGGCTGCCGAGATGACACATATCAAGGATGTCCTGGAAAAATGCGGCGGGGACACCAGTGCCGCAGCCAAAGTTTTGGGGGTATCCCGTCCTACTGTATACCGTAAGATCAAAAGATATAATATAAAAACAGTTTGATCTTTCGCCACTATTCACACTTCCTGTTAATAAGGCTGTTTCCTACCGGTAGTCATAATAGTTAATTTTTTTAAAACAGATTTAAAACGAACAAGATTCTCACTTTTGATAATAATTTAATATTTTTATCAAAAGTGAGAATTATCATTTGATGTCCATACGTTTATCTCTTTGTAAAATAAAGAGAAATCTTAAGAAAAAATCTTGGCACGAAACTTGAGTTACATTCTTATCAAGGGGAAGAACTGTCAAACTTAAAAACATGGGGACTGAAAGTGAATCAAAGGATTTTAATCGTTGATGATGAAAAAGCAATATTAGTGGCATTTAAAAAATTACTAAAAAGTCCAAATATTGAGGTGGATACTGCTGAAACCATGGGTGAGGCGGACAACCTTCTGAAAGAAAATATTTATCAAGCGGTGATCGTGGACCTCCGGTTGACAGGTGTGCATGGTGAGGAAGGATTGGAAATAATCAAATACGTAAAAGAATTACATCCTCAAACAAATGTTATCCTGGTCACAGGCTTCGGCAGTTCCGCAGTCATGGAAAAAGCTCAGGCTTTGGGAGCAGCTTTTTACTTTGAAAAACCTGTTTCCAGTGAGGTTTTAAAAAATGCCCTGAAGAGCCTGAACATCGGTTAAAGCCGGGTACCGCTTAAGTTCAGGGAATTTAAGAAACGTAACAAATAGTCCATATAGGAGGCAAGAAAATGAATAACGCAACTGCGGTAAAAGAAAATAAATCCGTAGAAATTGATTCCCGTGCCGGTAAATACCTGACTTTTTTTCTGTCCAGCGAGGAATACGGGGTGGAGATTCTCAAGGTTCAGGAAATAATCGGCCGTATGCCGATCACACCGGTGCCCTTGACCTCCAAATATATCCGGGGGGTTATCAATCTGCGAGGCAAGATTCATCCCATAATGGATCTAAAGGTAAAGTTTGGCATGGAACAGACCCAGATTACCGACGAGACCGGCATCATCGTCATCAAAACAGCCAGCCTGATGATGGGTATCATGGTGGACAAGGTATCGGAGGTGGTGAACATGGCTTCCGGGGATATCGCGGACACTCCGTCCTTCGGGGCGGACGTGAACACCGAATATCTTTTAGGGGTGGGCAAGACCGGAGGGCGGATTCGTCTGCTGCTGGAAATCGAGTAGGTTATCACATCTTCGTTCTTTATAAATCTGTAAAAAGCCGCAGGCCCTGAATTCAAAGTGACAGTGGCCGAATCCAAAGAAGCAAAAGCTAAA
>JBEKJX010000059.1:0-12206 GCA_050011015.1 Smithella sp. | reverse complement strand
TAATTGATTTCATCAAACCCGAAAAGGTTTTTGCTTCGACTACCGGCGTAAAGACATTAAAAGAGCTCTTTCATGATCAGCATGAAATCATCTCCGTGAAAGATGGGGAGACGCTTAGCCTGGGAAATATGGAATTAACTTTTATGGAAACGCGCATGATTCACTGGCCGGACAGCATGTTTACTTATCTGGCCGCAGATCAGCTTTTGTTTTCTCAGGACGCTTTCGGTATGCATCTGGCGACGTTGGAGCGTTTTGACGATGAAATCCCGGCTCAGACTTTGGAATATGAAGGGGCGACATATTATGCTAATATTGTTTTGCCTTATTCGCCGGTTGTTCTGAAGACTCTGGATAAGGTTGCGGCATCGGGGATGAAAATAAAAATCATCGCTCCCGATCACGGGCCTGTCTGGCGCAAAGATGTCGGCCGGATTGTTGAGCTTTATAAAAAATGGGCGTTGCAAAAACCGACGGCAAAAGCGGTTGTGGTTTACGCGACGATGTGGCACTCTACGGAAAAAATGGCCGAAGCCATCAGCGAGTCCCTGGCTCAGGCAGGCATTAAGGTAAAACTTTTTTCAATGAATGAAACTCACCGCAGTGAAGTCGTTTATGAAGTGCTTGATGCCGGGGCGCTGATTGTCGGTTCACCTACATTGAACAACAATATTCTTCCGCAGATGGCGGATGTGATGACTTATCTGAAAGGATTGAAACCGGCCAATCTCATCGGCGCGGCTTTCGGCTCTTACGGATGGAGCGGAGAATCGGTAAAACATTTGGAAGAAATGCTCAAAGGAATGAAGGTGGAAATTGCCGCTGAATCGATTTCCGTCAAGAATGCTCCCGACAGCGATGTCCTGGAAAAATGTCACGAGTTGGGTAAAACTATAGCGGATCGGCTGCTGAAGAAAGAGGCTTCCAATTAAATAAAAGAAAGTGTCATTTCCCCTCTTTATCTAAAAAGGGGATTGAGGAGAATTCTAAATCGGGCAATTTCGTAAAATCTCCTCTGCATCATCTTTAGAAAAGACGATTATTTGTAAAAATATTTAACGGTGAAAAAACATTAAGGAGCTGATAATGAAGAAATATGTTTGCGGTGTATGCGGTTATGAGTATGATCCGGCCAAGGGAGATAAGGATGGCGGTGTTGCTCCGGGAACGCCTTTTGAAAATTTACCAGCTGACTGGTCATGTCCTGTTTGCGGGGCGGCGAAGGAGGAATTCTCTCCGGAATAACGGTTCCAATTTCAAATCAAAGCGCTATCTGCGTTGGCTTCGTCGTCGGTTTCCTCAACGTATTATTAATACGCCTCGTCGCCTCCTCCTGGCCGCCTTGATATCATCTTTGATTTGAAACCGGAATAAAAAGCTATGCCTGTGGGAACTTTTTCCAATGCCGTCAAAAGTTGCAATATTTATAACTTTTAGTGATAATCAGTCAGAAAAACGGAAAAAAATAGCAATTCTATTAAATAAATAAAGGATAAGTATATGGATAAAATCAGTGAAGCGTTGCATCAGGCTTATACCGGCGAAGCGAAAGCAGCCCTGAGGCTTAAACTTTACGCTCAAAAGGCTGAAGATGAAGGCTATACACAAATGGCCCGTCTTTTCCGCGTTATTTCTTTTTCGGAAGAAATTCACGGAGCAAGAGCCTTAAGAGTGCTCAGGGAAATCAAAAACACGGAAGAAAATCTGGCCGCGAGTTTTGAATCGGAAAAAAAAGTTGCCGAAGTTGCTTATGATCAATTTGTTAAGCTGGCGGAAGAAGCGGGCAATAAAGAGGCTGTGCTGCATTTCAGCCAGAGCCGCGATGTGGAGGAAACTCACGCCAAACTTTATAAAGAGGCCATGTCGCACTTTATGGAAGAAAGAGAAACAACTTATTATGTCTGTAAGGTTTGCGGCTATGTTGCTGATGGCGTTCTTCCCGATGAATGCCCTGTTTGCGGCGCCCAGGCAAAAATGTTTGTGCCTTTCAACGAGTAAAAGGGGCAGGTTAAAAACCACGTAACTTTATGAGGTAGAATATGCGCATTCGTTACCGAGTAGTAGTTGCCTCGTTGATTTTTAGTTTATTATTGCCGGGCAGTGCAATTTGTGAAGAAAAGCCGCTTTTGGAATTAGGCGTAGGTTTGGGACTTCTTGAGATCCCTGATTATCGGGGCTCGGACGAAAACAGATTGTACCCGCTGCCATATCCCTATGTCGTTTATCGTGGCGACATTTTAAAAGTAGAAGAGCAGCGCGTTTCCGGACAGATTTTTAAGACGGATCGGATTTTGCTGGATTTTAGCGGTTATGGCTCTGTGCCGGTAAAGAGTTCCAATAACACGGCCCGCGCCGGGATGCCGGATTTGGATCCGACTTTTGAATTGGGGCCGGCTTTAAAGATTAAGCTTTGGGAAAGCAAAGCAGATAAGTACAAATTAGATTTGACGTTGCCTGTGCGGGCTCTTGTTTCCGTGGATTTTCCTTCCATGAGTCGCGAGGGCTGGGTATTCAGCCCTCGAATTAATTTTGTGAAAGATGATTTAATCCCTGGCACCGGATTAAATCTTGGAATATCCGCAGGGCCAATGTTCGCCGACAGCGGTTATCATGCTTATTTCTACACGGTGGAACCCGCTTACGCTACTGCAGGTCGTCCGGCGTATTCTGCCGGTGGCGGATACAGCGGCTCATCGCTTACCGTTGGTTTGGGCAAGGAATATAATCAATTTGTTTTTAACGCCTTTGTCAGCACCGATTTTCTTCAGGGAGCGGCTTTTGAAGACAGTCCTCTGGTGAAAAGAGAAACATCCTTTATGAGCGGTGTAAGCGTTTCCTGGATTTTTTTTAAGTCAGCGAAAACCGTTAATGTTAATGTGGAAAAGCAAAAAAATAATAATACTGAAAGTGAATAAGAATTAAAAAATATTGAGAGGATATCCCATTCTTAAATCAAAGCACTGTCTTTGATTTAAGAATGGGATTACAGGGGAACTATATGCTGGTTATCATAACAAGGTGGTTGATCATTACGGTGGCAATTCTGCTTGCCTCGCAATTTGTGCCCGGTATCAGAGTGGATACGCTTTCAACAGCAGTCCTTGCCGCCTGTGTTTTAGGCCTTATAAATATTTTTGTAAGACCTGTTTTGTTTTTTCTGACTTTACCCTTGAGTATATTAACGCTGGGATTATTTTATTTTTTTATCAACGCGTTTTTGCTCATGCTTGTCGCTCACATTGTGCCGGGATTTAAAGTCGAGAATTTTTTCTCCGCTTTTTTGGGTTCGCTGATTATAAGCTTTATCAGCTGGCTGGCTAATTCTTTTATTTCCACTCATAAAATAGATAAACCGGATGATCCTGATTATATTGATTTGAAAAAAGGGGATGATGGAAAATGGCGGTAGAGGCAACGCTCGATTTGACTCCGGCAATGAAGCAGTATGTGAAAATCAAGGAAAAATACTCTGACTGTATTTTATTTTACCGGATGGGTGATTTTTATGAGATGTTTTTTGAAGATGCGGTGACGGCCGCGCCTGTTTTGGAAATCACTCTCACCTCGCGCAATAAGGGCAAAGATGACAGTGTGCCGCTTTGCGGTTTCCCTTACCATGCCGCTTCAGCATATATTACCAGGCTTGTGGAAAAGGGTTTTAAAGTGGCGATATGCGAGCAGGTCGAGGATCCTAGAAAAGCGAAGGGAATTGTCAAAAGGGAAGTTATCCGGGTTATTACTCCCGGGCTTGTTCTGGACGAAGAAAATCTTGCCGAGGGTGAAAATAATTATCTGGCCTGTCTCAGCGCCTGCAAAGATACGCTTGGTTTGGCTTTCCTGGATATTTCCACGGGTGAGTTTCAAATCAGTGAATTTTCCGACCGCGAATTTTTCTTAATAGCTATTGCCGGACTGGATTTTAAGGAATTGATCCTGTCGCGTGATTTTCCCGACAAAAACTTGCTCAAAACACTGGAAATTCAAATGCCGGAACTCCGGATTAATTATCTGGAAGAGGATTGCTTTCAATCGGAACATGTCCAGGCTTTACTGGATCAGAATTTTACCTCCGAAGTTCTGGACGCCTCGAAGATAAAAGAACATCCGGCGGCCCTGACCGCTTCCGGGGCGATTTTAAGTTATGTCAACCAGACACAAAAAATAAATCCTCAACATATAAGCGAAATTAAATGGTATTCCACGGAAAATTTTCTCCTTCTTGATGAGGCCGCCCGCCGCAATCTGGAGATATTTACAACGATTCAGAATAATTCCAAAGCCGGTTCTCTTTTTTCTCTTTTCCATGAAACGCAAACACCGATGGGAACCCGCCGTTTGCGCTGGTGGATGAATTATCCGCTCGTGGACGCGGGAAAAATAAAAACAAGGCTGGCGGCGGTTGCTGAAATCAAGGATGACCATGCCCTGCGGTCAAGCTTGCGCAAAATATTATCGCGCATTTACGACATGGAAAGACTTGCCGGCCGGATATCTCTGCGGGTGGTGAATCCCCGTGATTTAGTCGCGCTGAAAAATTCTCTTTCGGCCATACCGGAGATCAAAGCAATGCTTAAGGATTGCACAGCGCCGGCGATTATCACGATCCGTTCGCGGTTGAAGGAGATGCTTGCCGTTATTGAGTTGATTTCCCTGGCCATTATTGACGATCCACCGCAAAAAACGCAGGATGGCGGTTTTATTGCCGAAGGTTATGATGCAGATCTGGATAAACTGAGATTTATCAGCCGCGACGGGAAAAAATGGATTGCCGCGATGGAAGCCGAAGAGCGAAAAAGAACAGGAATCAATTCCCTGAAAGTAGGTTTCAATAGTGTTTTTGGCTACTACATCGAAGTGACCAAAGCCAATGCCGCGCTGGTTCCGGATTCCTACATCAGAAAACAGACGCTGGTTAACGCGGAACGTTATATTAATCAGGAGTTGAAGGAATTTGAACAAACAGTTTTAAATGCGGAAGAAAAAATCAGGGAAAGGGAACAGGAACTATTTCTTTCCCTGCGTGATAATCTTGATCAATATATTACGGAAATTCAAAGCAATTCATTTCTTATTGCCGAGCTTGACGCTCTGACCGCGCTGGCGGAGGTTGCCGAAAAATATCATTACACCTGTCCGGAAATAGATGATGAAGACACTATTGAAATTAAGGACGGGCGCCATCCCGTTGTGGAAACAGCGTTGAAGAAAGAAGGCTTTGTGCCCAACGATTGTCTGATGGATTTGCGCGACAATAAATTGCTTGTGATTACCGGTCCGAATATGGCGGGCAAATCCACTTATATCAGGCAGGTGGCATTGATTGTTCTTCTGGCGCAAATGGGAAGTTTTGTTCCGGCGGCTAAAGCGAAGATAGGCCTCGTTGATAAAATATTCACTCGTATCGGCGCGTCCGACAGCCTGATTAAAGGCCAGAGCACATTTATGGTGGAAATGACGGAAACCGCGGAAATTTTAAAGAACGCGACTTCCCGCAGCCTGGTTATTATTGATGAAGTGGGACGCGGGACTTCCACGTTTGACGGATTGAGCATTGCCTGGGCGGTTGCCGAATACATTCACGATTTTCAGGGGCGGGGTATCCGCGCTTTGTTTGCCACTCATTATCATCAACTGACGGATTTGGTGGTAACGAAAAGCGGAGTAAAAAATTATAATATCGCGGTGAAAGAATGGGGAGAAAAAATAATTTTTCTGCGCAAGATAATGGAAGGCGGCACCAGCCGCAGTTACGGTATTGAAGTGGCGCGCATTGCCGGCGTGCCGAAGGAAGTTATCGCCCGCGCCAAAGAAATATTGCGTAATCTGGAGAAGGGTGAATTTGACGAAATCGGTATGCCCCGTATTGTCAGGGGAACCCGTAACGGAAAAAATGCAAGCCCTCAATTGAATCTATTCGCGAGAAAAGAAAGCGCGATTGCCCTGGAAAATAAAGATAAAGAAATTATTGCCGAACTCAAAAACATTGATATTCATTCCCTGTCACCGCTGGAAGCGCTTAACAAATTAAACGAGTTAAAAAACAAGGCGTCGGATTAAACGAAAGTTTTTTTAATCCTCTTTTTTAATATTTGTTAATTTTGGAAGCAGATTGGCGGCTATCGATTGACTGATCATCCGGTTTCACGGGTCATATCATGTGCCGTTTTTCATTTTTGCGGCCAGATATATGGAAAAGGAGGTTCCGGAATTAACAATGGATTCGACCGAAATTAATCCGTTGTGATATTTGATTATGGAATCGCTGATGGCCAGCCCCAGTCCGATGCCGCCATGCTCCTTAGTCTTTTTTGTTGTAAAATAAGGATCAAATATCCGGGAAAGATTTTCCCTGGGAATTCCCATTCCGCGGTCTTTAATGATAATCCGCACGTAATTGCCTTGTCCCAGAGATCTTATATTTGTTCCGGTTGTCGTATTTTCGGCGATAAGTTCCACAATTCCACCGCCGGGCATTGCTTCTTTGGCGTTAATCAAAACATTATCAGCTACCTGCCTTATCTGAGCGGCATCAATTTCGCAAGGCCACAGGTCTTCGGCTATGGAGATGTTACAGGTGATGTTGGAACCCTTGAAAACCTTTTCGGCGGCCTCCCGTAAGATAGGACCGAGATTTTCCAGTTTGCGAACCGGATAACCGCCCTGGGCGAATGTAATCAGACGATGAGCAAGTTCTTTGGCTTGCAGGCCCGCGCGTTCCGCCACCGCCAGACCATCCTCTAGAATTTTATCTTCATCACTGGCGGATATTTTGGCCAGAAAAACATTGCGCAGAATCGCGGTGAGCAGGCTGTCAAAATCTTTGGCCACTCCGCCGGCGAATGTTCCCAGTGATTCCAGTTTTGTCCGCTGGAGAAGTTCTTCCTGCGCCACTTTTTGTTCGGTGATGTCTTCCAGAGTTTCCATCGCTCCGAATAAATTGCCGCCGGAATCTCTAAGACCTGCCGAAGTAATACGAAACCATTTTCCCTTCTCGCCCATATCGGGAAAAAACTGCGTCACTTCAAAAGCGTCATCCAGAAGTTTTGATTTCCTAACCCTATCGGGATATAACTCGACAATTTTACGGGTTTCGCCATCCAGAATCAGATCGGCCAGGCACAGACGTTCTGTATTGTAAAACGCGCGCCAGTGCTGATTAGTGCCGAGAACTTCGCTGGGTTTGATGTCGCTCAACGCCTGCAAAGCCCTGTTCCAGTAAATTACTTTATGATCCCTGGATATCACGAAAGTGGGAATAGGGGAGCCATGGATGATGCTGATTAATTTCTGTTCGTCTCTGCTGATGCGCCACATCGTGTAAATAACGCTGATGATTACCGTTACCGCCAGAGCAAAAACAAAAGCGAGAATATAATTATTCATAATGATGACCGCGTATTTAAGGCTTCCTGATTTCAGACTTGACAAAATATGTTTTACATACCGGTCTGATTTTTACTGCCGAAGTTTGATAGCAAGGTTGGAATAAAAATGCAAGGCCGGAAAATGATAATTAATTAGATGTTTAATCGCCGTAACTGTAATTTGCCGATCAACATTTTCAGTAAGGGTAAAAAAACAGAGGAGCATAAGCTCCTCTGTTTTAAAAGGAGGTGAAAATTAAGAAGGGGTTCTTAGAAATAACCTCCAGGACAAGAATCGTTTTGACCTCTGTTGCCACCGCGCGGACCAAATCCCGGACCTCTATCCCAATGAGAATTAGCCAATTTTTCATTTTGTTCCGGTGTGAGAACCTTGCGAATTTCCAGTCTCATGGCCGTTACTTTATCATCCTTCAAGTCACGTAATTTACGCATTTCTTTTTGAGCCGTTGTGATTTTATCCTTATCCGGATTAGCCTGCAGCCATAACCGGCGAAGTTCCACTGATTTATCAAACATTTTTTCGCGGATTGGTCTTATTTCCTTTCCCGCTGATGTTCGTATGGCTTCGATTTTTGTTTTTTGTTCATCGGAAAGATTCAGCTTTTTCCATACTTCATCATGATGATAGGCTGGACCTTTTTCGTCACAGGCACGACTGCCTTCATTGGGGCCGAAAGCAAATGCTGTTACCGCTAATAGTATGCTCATAACAACAGTCATTGTTAATATTAATTTTTTTATCATAAATCTCCTTTGCAGAATCATACGTTTTGCAGGAATTTTTCTTCCGCAGTTATTATACCTGCTTTGTTGTTTACAAAATTGCTGAATTTAAAGGATAAATATGCAGTCCGTATTATTCCAGCAGCAACTTTCTCGGGACTAGTGAGTAGTAGCGACCCAATAATAATCCCATGGCTATACTCAATAACATCAATCTCAGCTTTTTCATAATCAATTTCCCGGTTAAGAGATTTTTTAAATCTCCTTCGCCCTGTTATTGAGCAATGTTTATGCCAATACAATGTAACTCAGATAACAGCTCGTTATTAAATAATAAATTATGAATATGCAAAAATATCATTTGTTTTTTATTACAGTTGAGTGGATAATATGTGCCCAATTGATAGTATCCATCTGGGTATAAAGTAGCCAGATGGCATTGGATACGCAAATATGGTGCTTAAAGCTAAAAAAAGAATTTGGTTTAATATTTCTGTCTGGATAGTTATGGGAGCAATCGCTGTTGTGGCTATTGTCTCCGCGGTGATGACTTTCGCGCATTTTCAGCGTCAAAAGGAACAGGCAGTTGAGTTTATGGTGGAGAAAGGCGCTACATTAATCCGGTCATTTGAAGCCGGGTTGCGCAGCCCGCTAAGCATGAAAACCGGAAATTTCGGACTGCAAAAACTATTGATGGAAACAGCACAGCAGCCGGATATAGATTATATAATCGTTACCGATAGCAAAGGCAATATCCTTGCCGATAGTGATCCGGCGCAACTCGGTTATAAATACGGCCTGGATTTGGAGATAGATCCGTCGGCATTATCCCGCGACATTAAATGGCGGCAGGTTGTCAATACCGGTGGAGCAGGCACTTTTGAAGTTTACAGCGTTTTTTTTCCGCAGGAGAGACCGTCCATGGAAGTAAAACCGGCAGAAAGGACATCGGGAGATCAGAAAACCGGCAGGTTGATCATTTACGTTGGCATGAACATGGCGGCAATTGAAAAAGCCGGTAAGGAAGACACTAGAAATACGATTATCATCGCGTTGGTTCTTTTGCTGGTTGGTTCGTCGATCATAGTTTCTTTGTTCCTGATGCAGGCCTATCGCCTGGAGCACACATCTCTTTCCCGAATGACAATTTTTTCGGAGGCGCTGGTTAAAAATATGCCAATCGGCCTGATTGCCCTGGATGATCAGGGATTAATTATTACCTGTAATGAAAACGCTCAAGCGGTTTTGAGTGTTGCCTGCAGCGAAGCATCAGGGAAGAGTGTGGCAGATTTATTGCCCGCGCCTTTACAGAAAATTCTAACCCAATTGCCCCCGCGCGGCGGTCTGTTGGAGCAGGATATTCAGTTGACGTCTGCTGAGCGTGAAGAACAAACGTGGGAAATTGTCGCTACGGGTTTGATGGATGAAGGGAAACCCGCGGGAAAAATCCTGCTGATCAGGAATGTAACGCAGACCAGGCTTTTGGAAAAGGAAGTGGCGAAGAGCCGTCATTTGAATTCGATCGGTTCTCTTGCTGCAGGCGTTGCCCATGAAATCCGCAATCCGCTTAGCTCCATTAAAGGGTTTGCCGTGTATTTCAAAGAACGTCTGTCCGGGAATAAAGATGATCAGCAGACCGCCGACGTTATGATTCAGGAAGTCGAAAGACTCAATCGTGTAATCAGCCAGCTCATTGAATTTGCCAGACCGCTGGAGTTGAAAAAAGAGAAGGTTCAATTTGATGAATTGGTGCAGCATGCGGTGAAATTAATTGCCGCCGACGCGCAGAAAAATAAAATAAGCGTTGAAGTCGAAGCTGACAAAGAAATACCTCCGGTGGAAGTCGATTCCGATAAAATCAAACAGGTGCTTCTGAATATTTTTCTCAATGCTCTGTCAGCGCTTCCGGATGGCGGTAGACTGAAAATTAAGCTTTCGTTCCGGGCGAATAATCTGGAAGTAATAATTTCCGATAATGGCGCAGGGATAGAAAAAATGAATTTGCCCCGGATTTACGATCCATATTTTACATCGAAACCGGCGGGCACCGGTTTGGGGCTGGCCGTAGTTCAGAAAATAATGGAGGCGCACGGCGGACATATTAATGTGGAAAGTGTGGCAGGAAAAGGAACGGAAGTCTTTTTGATTTTTCCCCTTTCTGCTAAGAATCAAACCAAGTCGAATACCGAAGTACAGCGAGACGGTAAGGATGAGTGTTCTAAGACGTATTGTTAATACGTTGAGGAAGCCGATAACGAAGCCCCGACGAGTGAAGGCGGCTTGTTAATAAAGGAATACAAATGAAAACTGATCAATCAATTTTAATTGTGGATGATGATAGCGCCCATCGCCTTATGCTCAAAAAACTATTAGGCGGCTGGAGCTACGATGTCTATGAAGCCGATGACGGTTCCAGAGCGATAGAAGAGGTAACTCTGCGGGCTTTTGATCTGATCCTGATGGATATCCGGATGCTCAAAATATCGGGTATTGAAGCTCTGGAACAAATCAAAGTTATCAACCCGTCAATTCCCGTGATTATCATGACGGCCTATGCCTCGGTAGAGACAGCAGTCAATGCCCTGAAAAAAGGCGCTTATGATTATCTGACTAAGCCTCTGGATTTTGAAGAACTCAGAATCGCCATCGGCCGAGCCACGGAGCACAGCGGGCTCAAAAAAGAAAATGAATATTTAAAGGAAAAATTGGGTAAAAGGTTTGACAGGCAAAGCATTATCAGCCAGAGCGGCACCATGTTAAAACTGCTGGAAACAGTAGAACAGGTAGCGTCAACTGAAGCCACAATTTTAATTACCGGTGAATCGGGGACAGGTAAGGAAATGATTGCCAACGCTCTTCATTACAATAGTTTTCGAAAAGACGCGCCCTTTATCAAAATTAACTGCGCGGCGCTTACGGAGACGCTCCTGGAGTCGGAGTTGTTCGGGCATGAAAAAGGAGCCTTTACCGGCGCCGATCGCCGGCGGGAAGGAAAATTTATTCAGGCAAGGGGCGGCAGTTTATTTTTAGATGAGGTCAGCGAAATGTCAGCCGCAATGCAGGTGAAGCTTTTGAGAGTTTTACAGGAAAGAGAACTGACCCGTGTTGGCGGCGCGGATGTTATCAAAGTCGATGTGCGGGTGATTGCAGCTTCCAATAAGGATTTAAAAAAAGAAATGGAGCAGAAACGCTTCCGGGAAGATTTGTTTTACCGGCTCAATGTCGTAACTTTGAATGTGCCGCCGCTGAGAGAAAGAAGAGAAGATGTTCCGCTTTTGGCACAGCATTTTGTGCAATTATTCGCTGCGAAGAATTCCAAAAGCATCAAAGGCTTCTCGCCACAGGCGATGGAGAAGCTCGTTAAATATAACTGGCCGGGGAATGTCCGCGAGTTGATGAATGCTGTTGAACGGGCGGTTGTGTTGTCACGCACAAAATTCCTTGATGCCGACGAACTGTCGCTTATGATGGAAGATAGTCCGTCAGGGAGCGAAAGCGATAAATCTTGCATGCAGAGAAATCTGCCATTGGATGAGGTGGAAAAGAGAAGCATTTTGGAAGCATTGGATACCTGCGGTGGCAACAAGAGTGAGACCGCCCGCCGTCTCGGCATCACCCGTAAAACCCTGCGGAAGAAACTCGAAAGGTATGAACAGGAGGGCGGTTGACCGGGCGCGCAATTCCGCAAGGGAGGCGTAATCATGATTAATAATATTCCTTACCGCAAAAAAGCCGAAGAGCTTTACGAAAAATCATCTGCGGATATTTATTATGCAGTTTGATGCTTTAAGATGGATACATTCTATCCACAAGAGATCAGGACAATCTGATGATCATTAAATAATATTTATAGATATTATATACTTATGATATATCGTTCCGGCAGGTATATTTCTTGCTAATTATTAGAATATTTTTAATAAGGAGAACGGAAATGATCATATTACGTTTAAAAAAGAAGGAAACAATCAAGGCAGGTATTCGGCTTCTGATTTTTTTTACAATCGTAACATTGGTTACATCATGCTATCCGCCGCCTTATCGCGAAGTTCCCGTTGCAAGTCCGGACCAGAGCGCAAATGCTCCTGTTACCCAGGT
>JBEKJX010000058.1:0-12344 GCA_050011015.1 Smithella sp. | reverse complement strand
ATGCACGGCGCTCCGCACCGCTACTGGGTTCATAATATCCGCCGGAAAAAGATGAGCCTTTATGATCTGGTTACCGCACGGGTGGAAAAAAAACTTGTTTATAGCGGTAATTGTAAAAAATTTATTGCCGTATCCAGTCTGACTAAAGATATTTTTTTACAGGAATATAATATCGACCCCGATAAAGTTGCTGTTATTAACCCTGGTGTAGATTTAAATGATTATGCGCAATATAATAAAGATTCTGTCCGTAACACTATCCGCCGTGAATTAGGAATTAACATTGCTGATCCGGTAATCTTATTTGTTTCGATGAATTATGAAATTAAAGGACTTGATGACATTTTGTTTTCTCTGGCTAAATTAAAAACGCGAAATCGCAAATTTAAATTCATTGTTGCCGGCAAAGGAAACATAAAAAAATATACGAAAATGGCCCAAGACGCTCAAATCATTTCCGACGTCATTTTTACAGGACCGGTAAATAAAGAAAAAATAATAAAACTGTATTTAGCCAGCGATCTCTATATTATGCTCTCTAAATTCGATACATTTGGCAATGTTGTCCTTGAAGCGATGGCGGCGGGCTTGCCGGTAATTATCAGCAGTAATGTCGGGGCAAAAGATCTGGTGCAAGAAGGGAAAAATGGATTCATTATTAGCCATACATCCGACAGCGATTATATTGCGGCAAAAATTGCTCTGCTGCTTGATGAAAATATCCGCAGACAGTTAGCTGAAGCTGCTTATAAAACAGCCGATCAGAATACTTGGGACGATGTAACAAAAAAATATGCGATCATATATGAAAATATACTGGCAAAACATCGAAGTTAATATTAGAAGGAAGGAAAGATTCACGACTCGGGACACATTGCTTTTATCTACGTTTTCCCTTGATGCTATTTCAGCCGTATTTTTCACTTTCTTAGCTGCCGACTCATTGAACCACTTACGCGCACGAGCAATGGTTTTCAATGTCGTATCTTTTTAGCAAAACTAACCCAATGTATATAACCTGGCAAATTAATTGTCTATTCTTAAACCAGGCGGCGTCAGATATGCCAGCACTGCCTCAGAAATGGCGTTCTCGATACTGGACAACGGAAAATGAGAGGGTGGTTCCAGTATGGCCTTGTGCACAAGCAATTTAATGATATTAAGGACGATATAAACCGCGAGATCTAAATTGGACTGCCGGACTTCCTTGCGGTGATTTTCAAGAAGTTCATGGACAAGTTTGGAGATGTCCTGATTAAAAGGATAATCTCCTTTCCGTAAATCTAAAGGGAACTCCACTTCAAAAACACGATGCAATTCCGGTTCAATTGAATGAGCCTCAAGCAGAGCTCTTACCAGTGCTTTTACTGCTTCGCGCAATGTTGCATTTTTCGATCTGGAGAGTACACTGATAATCATGTTGCGCATCTGCATAGCATGGCGTTTGTGCAATGCTGCGATGAGAGAATCTTTGTTGGGATAATACTGATAGATCGATCCAACACTGACCCCGGCTGTTTCTGCTATCAGATTTGTGTTAGTTCCGGAATAACCACGTTTTGCCAAAACACGAGCCGTGGCTTCTAAAAGTGTATCAACCATTAATTGAGATCGTTCCTGTTTCGGCATTTTTCGCGGTTTTAAGACAGATTTCATCGATCATTCCTAATGCGAGTTGCATACGCGAGTATTTACTCGTATATTAAAATACAAATTATTATATGGCGTCAAGTAAAAAGAAAAGAGGTTTTTATGAATACGAAATCGCCGGATAAAGGGAAAATATTTTCCATCTCAATTGCGCACTTGTTCAACGACTGGTATATGAATTATGTTCAGACATTGCTTCCTTTCATGGTGGCTGCCGGGTTGGGTGTGGGTAAAGGGGCATTTCTTGTCTCCGCCTTCATGATCACCTCTTCACTGCTGCAACCGGTTTTCGGTTACCTTGTGGATCAGAAGAACCAGCGCTGGATGGTGTATGCGGGCACACTTTGGATGGCTATATTGATGTGCCTCATCGGTGTGCTCAAGAATTACTATTTGCTGATATTCACTGTAACCCTGGCTGGCCTGGGAACAGCCGCCTTTCACCCTCAAGCTTCGGCGATGATCGCTTCTGTCAGTGGTGAAAGAAAGGGATTCATTCAGTCTCTTTTTGTCGCGGCGGGAAATGTGGGGTGGGCGCTTACTCCGCTGATGGTTGTTCCTTTCGCTAACGCTTACGGTCTTGAATCAACTCCGCTATTTGTCCTGCCGGGAATAATTGTGGCCATTTTACTTTGGTTCACGGCACCCAAGTATTCTGTAAAAAAGCCGTCCACCGCCCCGCCGCTTATGCCCGTATTGCGGCGGCATGGTTTTGAACTCGCCAAGGTGGTGTTGGTGGTAGCCTGCCGCTCTTTGGCTTATTTTGGACTTGTGTCTTTTTTACCTCTGTATCTGCAACAAAAAAATGTTTCTCTCCTGACCGGCAGCCATCTTCTTTTCGTGATGTTGTTTGCAGGAGCAATCGGCGGCCTGGGGGGCGGATATCTTTCAGACACCTTTGGAAGAAAAACAGTCATTGTCTTATCATTGATCGCGGCAAGTCCGTTGTTTTACTTTTTTCTGGGTACGGAAGGGTTATGGGGATATGTTATTCTGGCGCTGGCGGGCGCTTGCTTACTGGCATCTTTTTCTGTGACTATTGTGGTAGCCCAGGAAATCATAAGCAATAATGCGGCAATGGCTGCCGGTCTGATGTTGGGATTTGGTATCGGAATCGGCGGCCTAGGAGTGGGACTGGTTGGACTGCTTGCCGAACATAAAGGTTTGACTTATGCCATACACTTTCTTGTCTGGCTGCCTCTCTTTGCCGGACTGTTTGCTCTCGGCATAAAAAACCAGAAGGCGGCCGCCATACCATCGATTGCCAGAAGACCGCAACTTTAATAAACTAATCTTCATAGGAAAAAGATGAACAATCGGCACATCCATCTGCCGGTAAAAAAATGACAAAATCTTTCTTGATATCATCAGCCAAATCAAAGTACATTTGATTTGCAATCGTACTGGCTGCTTCTACCATCTGCAATTACACCGCTAGCGAAGAGCAGAAAAGCGTTCCCTGCTCTCACCTGATGATTCCCTGCCCCTTGATTTAAATTCGCTGATATGCTAAAAAAATCCTCTGATATGTTGAGTAGGGAATTTTCGTTGCAACCCATTGGAATGAGTCATTATATAGATGTCATTTTCCCCATTTCGGTATCATAAATAACAAATTCCCCTGTTTATCAGAGATTTTTGTATGGAGAAGGGTTCGTGCTAGGCTACCAGCATCACCATTAACTACATGCCCTCCCCAAAAAGGAGGGCTTTTTTAATCCATCACCTGTTTAGATAATTTGGTGTCCATGATAAAACAAAAAATGAAGATTATGCTGATCAATCCTCCCACCTGCGGACGGAGCATTCCCGAAGAGGAATACGGCATTACTTCACTCAGGCAGCTTTTTAAGGGAGAGCCTTTCAGTTTAGAAATACTTGCCGGTCCGCTAAACGAACATGAAGTAATGATCTTTGATCTTAAATGCGAAACCGAAGAGGCCCTCTGGATGGTTTTTGATCAGTTTCAGCCCGATGTCATCGGCTTTACAGCCGTGACCTGTGAGGCCAACACGGTTATCCGCATCGCCCGCAAAATAAAGGAAAAAAGAAATCCCGTAATCGTCATCGGAGGCCATCACGCCACTTACGATCCCGGTTACTTTAATCGCGCCGAATTTGATTATATTACCATAGGTTTGGGAAAGAAAAGTTTCCACGAACTGATAAACTCCCTTGCTGACGGCAAAAAAGGACAAGGGATTGCCGGAATAGCCCGAACCTCGCCTGGAAAACCTTTGACGTATTTAACCAGAAATTATGATGAAACAGATCTGATGGATGAAGTCCCTCCCCGCTACGATCTTGTCGCCAAGTATAGAAATCAATATTTTCTGGAACAACTCGGTTTGACGATGGGATTTGTCATCACCGCTTACGGCTGCACGCACAAATGTTCTTTCTGTACCATCCCGGAAATAACTGGAGGGAAATATCTGAACCATTCCGCGGGCGCCGTAATAAGAGATATTCAAATGCTTGACGATATTTCCTTTATCAGAATGGTTGATGCCAACACTTTCGGCAATCTGTCATTATCGCTTGACCTTTACAAAAGAATCATGCAATCCGGCATCAAAAAAAAGTTTTTTGCCGATGTCCGCGCCGACACGATTGTAAAAAATCCGGCTTTAATGAAAAACTGGAAAGATGCCGGGCTTTATGCGGTTGTAGTCGGTTTTGAAGATTTCCAGGACGCGCGCCTCGCCAGCTATAATAAAAAGTATCAGGGGGGTGTCATTAATGATGCAATCGACATTCTGCACGATCTGGGCATAGTTATTGTCGGCGACTTTATCGCTTCGCCCGAATATGACGAAAACGATTTTGAAAAGCTAGAAAGCTTTATTGTAGCCCATAAAATCGAAATCCCGGTTATATCTGTTTTGACGCCGATTCCGGGGTCACCGCTTTATAAAAAGATGAAGAAAGATATTATAATCAACGATCTGGATTACTACACTTTTACCAATGCCGTAACAAAAACAAAAATCCCAGCGGCTGTATTTTATAAAACATTCGCCGATCTGGTAAAAAGGCTTCACGATAAGCCGCATAAAACAAGTTGAAAGAAGGATATTCATGGAAGTTTATATTAACGACATCGCCGCGTTTCTGCCTAACGAACCGGTAAACAACGACGAAATAGAAACCGTGTTGGGAGCAGTCCACAACATTCCTTCACGGATAAAAAACAGGATTCTCAAAAACAACGGCATAGAAAAACGTTACTATTCGATAGACCGTAAAACAGGAAAGCTCAATTACACCAACGCCCAGTTGACCGCGGAAGCCATAAGAAAACTCAGACCTTATGAAGGTTTTTCAATTAATGATATTAAATGTCTTTGCTGCGGCACGTCAATGGCGGATCTTATATTGCCCGGCCACGGCCTTATGGTTCAGGGAGAATTGGACATGCCACCCTGCGAAGTTATCACCACAACAGGCATTTGCCTTTGCGGCATTACAGCTTTTAAAGCCGCTTATGCCAATGTGGCTCTTAAGATCAGCGACAACGCCGTTGCGACTGGTTCGGAACTGGCCTCATCACTGCTTCGCTCAAATTTCTTTGAGCATCTTAAAGGCGATCCGGATTTCAAAAACCATCCTGTCCTTACTTTTGAATCGGATTTTCTGCGCTGGATGCTTTCCGATGCCGCCGGCGCCGTTTTTATGTCCGGCAAAAAAAATGAAAAGGGAAAGTCGCTGCGAGTGGACTGGATCGAACATATCTCTTACGGTGGACAAATGGAGGTATGCATGTATGCCGGCGCAAATAAGAATGATGACGGCACCATGGTCGGCTGGCGACAACTTGATTCCCTGGAAGAAGCTCTGGCCAATAATTATTTCGCCCTGAAACAGGATACCGAAATTCTTAACAAGGAAATAATCAGAGTTTGCGTTGATCTGGCTCTGGCGCATACAATTGAAAAAAGGAAAATTAAAGCGGACGAAATAGACTGGTTCCTGCCCCATTATTCATCGGACTTTTTCCGTGACAAAATTTATAAAGCCATTGAAGCAATTGATTTTAAAATACCTTATGAAAAATGGTTTACTAATCTGGCCTACAAGGGCAATACAGGTTCCGCTTCTATTTACGTGATCATGGAAGAACTTTTTCATTCGGATAAACTAAAAGAAGGCCAGCAAATTCTTTGTTTCATACCAGAGAGCGGCAGATTCTCCGTGGCCTATGTTCTGCTGACGGTTGTTTGATTCCGAAATTTGTATTCAGTTTTTGAGTTCCGTTTAAATCAACGGCAGCATCCCTTATCTTTAACAGCTTCTACTATTCCGATTTTTATAAGTGACAGAGTCAAAAAATCGCGACAAAATTAATTTTTTAGAGATTGACTTCATAGATGACATGCGTTACATTACAGATGTAATGTAAACATACCGGAGATTACATGCCGCCCAAAAAGATTTTTAACAAATCAGATATTATTGACTCTTCTTTGAGAATTGTTAAAGAAAAGGGGTTCAAGCAACTGAGCGCCCGTGAAGTTGCCAGGGAATTGATTTCATCAACAAGGCCCGTGTATGAGCATTTTCAATCAATGAATGAGCTTAAAAAGACGGTACTGCGAAAGACTGTTGATCTCCTCTATGATTATGTAACGCGGCGATACACGAGAAATGCTTTCCTGAATACAGGCGTGGGATATGTTTTGTTTGCCAGGGATCATAAGGAATTTTTTAAAACCATATTTCTCGAGGACAATGATGCAACCGAAATCATCAATGAAATGTTGAAAAAGCTGGACAAAGAAATAGTGAAGGTACCGGAGCTGAAAAAGCTTTCTCATTCAGAGAGAAATGACCTGTTGAGGAATGGCTGGATATATACACATGGATTTGCGGTGATGGTTTTTTCCGGATACATGAAAAATGAACAGGATAGTTATATCATCCGAACACTTACTGAAGCAGGTCCTATTTTTATTGAATATGCACTTCGAAAACACAGGGGAAACCATCCTGATGCGATAATCAACAGAACGGTAAAGGAGATTTTATAATGTCTGAAAATCCACTTCATTTACTTATGAACCCGCAATCCATTGCGGTTGTCGGAGCAAATAATATTCCGACTAAAATGGGCACTGTACAGGCGTTAAGTATTTTAAAAGACGGCTATAAGGGCAAGTTTTTCCCGCTTCATCCCAAAGAAAAAACCGTTTTGGGATTTAAAACTTATGCTTCACCGGAAGATTTGCCTGAAGTTCCTGATCTGGCAATGCTGATAGTTCCCGTAAAAACAGTTATTCCCCTTATCGAGAGTTTCGGCAAGATCGGTACTAAAAGGGCAATTATTATAACTGCCGGATTTAAAGAAACAGGCGCTGACGGACGGAAAATGGAGAATGAACTTAACGAAGTGGCCGAGCGCTATGGAATGCGTTTTGTCGGCCCCAATTGCATGGGCATAATCAATTCTCAGATTTTCTTGAACACAACCGTCTTGCCTGTGCCCGAAGAACCAGGTCTGCTTGGTTTTGCCTCCCAGAGCGGCACCTATGTTACACAATCCCTTCCGGCTTTGAGAAAAAGAGGCATTCGTTTCAGCAAAGCGATTAGTCTGGGCAATGAAGCCAATATTAACATTATTGACGCTCTGGAATATCTGGGAGAGGACAAACAGACAAAAGCCATTATTCTTTATATTGAAGGAATCCGTGACGGAAAAAGATTCGTAGAAATTGCCCGCAAAATCACACCGCATAAACCTGTCGTGGCGCAATATGTAGGCGGTTCCGCCTCCGGCGCCCGCGCGGGTCTGAGCCACACTGGCGCCATGGCCGGTCCTGATTTTCTCTACAACGGCATCTTTAAACAAGCCGGGATAATCCGGGTGGATTCGGTCGAAGACCTCTATGCCAATGGCTGGGCGCTGGCCACACAACCGCCGATCAAGGGGAGACGTGTCGGCATTATGACCAATTCCGGCGGCCCGTCAACAACGATTTCCTGCATTTGCGATTCGGTTGGTCTGGAAGTTCCCCGTTTTTCCGACGATCTGCAAAAAGAAATCAGAAAACATCTCCAATCGCATGCTTCCGCGGCGAATCCCGTGGATTTAACATTTGACATGGAGGTGCAGAAACTCGCCATAAACATTCCGGAAATTATGATGAAAAGCGGCGAAATAGACGCTCTTGTCCTTCACGGAGTAATGATGACCGGTTACCTGCGCGAAATTTATCCCCATCTTAAGGAAATGGCCGGAAATATTCCACTGGAAGAATTTTTAAATTTTGGCGGACCTGTTTTAAACGGAGCGTTTGAACTGGCCCATAAATATAATATGCCTTTTCTGATATCTTCGTTTTTTGATGAAGAAGACTGTTATACTCAAGGTTATCTGGACAACAACATTCCTGTTTTTCCATTTCCAGAAAAGACCGCGCTGGCGCTGGGCTGCCTTTATCGTTACAAGCAAATTAAAGAACGTGTACCCCGCAAAGAAATTGTTCTGCCTCAAATTAATCCGCTGGCGGGAAATATTATCAGGCAGGCGCGCCAAAACAGACAAAAAGCTCTTGATGAGCATGCGGCTAAAGAATTGCTTTCCTGCTATGGCACGCCGGTCACAAAAGAAGTTTTAGCGATGACGGTTGAGCAAGCTCTAACCGCCGCTGAAAAAATCGGTTACCCGGTGGCGTTGAAGGCTTGCAGTTGGAAGATCATGCACAAAAGCGGTAAGGGACTTATCGCTTTGAACGTGGAAAACGCGAATCAACTAAGAATAGAATTTCATAACATTCAGAAGAACGCGGGAGAAGTGGTGCCCATGCTGGTGCAGGAAATGCTGCGAGGGAATCGGGAATTTCTTGCCGGCATGACGCGTTTTGCCGGATTTGGCGCAGGTGTTGTTTTTGGTCTGGGCGGAGTTTTTACTGAAGTTTTCAACGACACAACAATTCGTATGGCGCCGATTGCCGATATTGACGCACAGGAGATGTTCGCCGATATTCGTGCCAAAAAACTTCTGGATGAATTCCGGGGAATGCCGAAGGTAAGAACCGACAAGCTCTCATACATAATACGGACCGTGGGCAATATTTCCTTATTGCATCCGGAAATAGCGGAAATTGATCTTAATCCAATTATCATCAGCGGAGACGAACCGGTTGTCGCTGACGCTTTAATCGTGCTGGAAGATAATCCTTGATATTTATACCATTCGCTTTGAAGCTGCCGCATGGTCGGTGTCAGTTCCCGGTAAGGTGGTAACTGACAAGCGCATTGGCATTAGCGTTTTTTATCCGATTTCTTGAACATGTCGCCAAGAGTGCCCATGGCCTTTGGCGATTTGGCGATATAATTACGAAAATCTTCATCCTCGCCGACGATTGAAGTATCTTTATCATTACCGGCCATATCCAGCGAAATTTTTCTGTTTTCGCGGTCAATCTTTTCAATTTTCACTTCTATTTCTTCGCCGGCTTTAATAACATCACTGGCATGTTTGATCTTTTTACCGCGCGCTATTTTGGAAATGTGTAAAAGACCCTCCACTCCGTCTTCCATTTTAATGAAAGCGCCAAAATTCGTCAGGTTGGAGACTTTTCCCTTTAATAAACTTCCTTCGCTATACTTTCGCACGAAACCGTCCCAAGGATTGGGAAGAGTTTCTTTTGCGGATAAGGTGATGCGATTATTTTCCCAATCAAGATTAATTACAACAGCCTCAACCTTATCGCCCGGAGAATAGAGCACTTTGGGATCATCCACTCTTCCCCATCCCATTTCCGAAACAGGCAGCAAAGCATGAATGCCTCCTATATCAACAAACGCACCGAAGTTTTGCACGCCTGTAACCACGCCGCTTATGGTCATTCCTTTTTGCAGAGAACTTTTAAGCGCGTTGACTTTTTCCTGTTCCATTTTTTCGATAAGAGGACGGCGTGACAGGATTATATTTCGTCCGTTTTCCGAATACTCGGTAACGATGAACTCAAATTTCTGGCCTATGTAAGCGGTAACATCATCAATTTTTTTCGTATCCATCTGAGAATAAGGACAAAAACCGCTGACATTAGCGTTTATCCTGACAGAAAAGCCTCCTTTAATTTCCTTGTCTACTGTTGCTTCCATTGGAATTTGATTTTTATAGGCATTGAATAGAAAATCATCAACGCTTTTGCTTGTCAGCAACTTGGTGGTAAAAAGTTTCTCTCCGTGTTGCGAAGAAACAAAATAAGCCGTGATGTGATCGCCTTCTTTCGCGGTAAGGTTGCCCTTTTCGTCCAGAAATTCCTTTTTGTCAAGATACCCTTCGCTCTTTGCCCCCAGATCGAGGAATATCCAGTCTGATGTAATATTTACGATAATCGTATCAATTTTTTCTCCCACGGAAAAAAGCCGGGGAGTAAGATTTGTTTCATTGAGCAATTCTGAAAAACTTTTTGTTTCTTCCATATATATTCCTCTCTTTATAAATGCCGCGCTTTTGGGTAAGGCTTGGTTGACCCGATAACATAAAAAATATAAATTGTCTTCGGGTTTTTTCTAATAATTAAAAAAATCTGGATATTTGAACAAATATGTATTATGAAACGAACCACAATATCTAAGGGGTTAAAATAATTATGCGTTTTGAAATTTCCCGCGGCGGCAGCGGGCTGACTTATGAAATCCGCAATATCGTTCTTATCGCCAACAAGCTCAAAGAATTTGGCGTGGATATAATCTGGGAAAACATCGGTGATCCGGTTCAAAAAGGAGAAAAGATTCCCGACTGGATCAAAGAAGTTCTAACCGAAATAATTAAGGATGATGCATCTTTTGCTTATTCGCCGACGAAAGGAGTGGACTCAACAAGAGAATTTCTTGCTAACCGCCTTAATAAACGCGGAAAAGTACAGGTTACACCGGAAGATATCATTTTCTTCAACGGTCTGGGCGATGCTATCGCCCGCGCTTACAGCTCCATTCAAGTTGACGCCCGTATGATTATGCCGGAACCGACCTATTCCACGCACTTCATGGCAGAGGTTTTGCACGCCTCGTTTCCACCCAATACGTACCGTTTAAATCCATATAACGGATGGTCTCCGGATATGCGGGAATTGGAACAAAAAGTAAGAAGCCATAAGGCGATTGTGGGAATTCTGGTGATCAATCCCGATAACCCCACGGGTTTTGTTTATCCCGCAGAGACGCTCAAGCAAGTCGTGCGGATTGCCAAAGAAAATGA
This sequence comes from Smithella sp., assembly GCA_050011015.1. GTDB lineage: Bacteria > Desulfobacterota > Syntrophia > Syntrophales > Smithellaceae > Smithella. The sequence continues at coordinate 1,483 of JBEKJX010000058.1, read as the reverse complement.
TCTTTTTCTCGTTTTTGATGAAACCTACATTAATATTGTTTTCAACGGCCAAAAGACTGTGCCGCTTTCCGATATCGTGGGCGATGTTCCGGCCATCAGCATGAAAGGAATTTCCAAGGAACTGCCCTGGCCGGGTGCGCGCTGCGGCTGGATGGAAGTTTATAACGCGGACAAAGACCCTATTTTCACCCGCTTCATTAAAACGATATTGCACCAGAAAATGTCGGAAGTCTGTTCGACAACGCTTCCGCAATTGGCAATTCCCAAAATAATGACACATCCCGAATATCAAATTTATCTGGATGAGCGCAAAAAGCATTATGAGAAGCTTTCAGGTATCGCTTACAAGATTTTAAAGGACGTTCCCTGCCTGATGGTCAACCAGACCAATGGTGCGTTTTATATGACAATTATTTTCAATGAATCCGCCCTCAACAGCAATCAGAAACTTCATATAAAAAACAGGGAAGTAAGAGAATTCGTGGAAAACCTGGTCAATGGTTCCATCGAACATGATCAAAGATTTGTTTATTATCTGCTGGCGGCAACAGGCATTTGCGTTGTTCCGCTGACATCTTTCTTTACCTCATTGCTCGGCTTCCGCATGACGTTATTGGACAAAGATGAAGCGGAATTCGAATATATTATAAAAACAATTGCCGAAAAAATTACTGAATATATTAATTCGGCAAGTAATAACATTCAAACAGCGATCAATTTATCTTAAGGCAGCGCCTTAGAGGGCGAGTCGCTGGCAAAGCGTTCTTATAACCATATTGCATTTATGGTCCAAGAATCAGATTTTGATCATCATGTGTCAAGAGTAAAGCAATGAAGTATTTTTATGGGTTACAGTAAGTAAATAAAAAAAGAGCAGAAGGTTTGTTAAAATAGCCTTCTGCTCTTTATAGTTCAAAGTAATGTTATTTAAAAACTGGTTCTAGTATCTTCCGCCGCCGCCACCGCCACGGTTTCCGCCGCCGCCACGGTTTCCGCCGCCGCCGCCTCTATTGAATCCACCGCCGCCGGGACGTCCGCCGCCTCTGGAGCCACCGCCGCCTGCGCCGAATTCTTTCTTTGGCCTGGCTTCGTTGACAGTGATTGCCTTGCCATCAAGCATTCCACCATTGAATTTTTTGATTGCTTCGGTTGCGCCTTCTTCCGTTTTCATTTCGACAAAGCCGAAACCTTTGGATTGGCCTGTAAACTTGTCTTTAATGATTGATGCGGATGCAACTTCTCCTGCTTCGGAAAAGTTGGATTTAAGGTCCTCATCTGTGACCTTATAAGACAGGTTGCCGACATACAAATTCTTGTTCATTTTAATCCCCTTTCTTAATTACTTTCTGTTTAAACTTCAGTCCCCGATGGGGCCCCACAAAGCATCAAAATCACCCCCATCCGTCTCCCGGTTGAGAAGGAAGGAAAAAGTGAGGGGCTTGTATGCCTTACCTCTGGAGCTTTAAAAAGCTCAGCCGCTAAA
>JBEKJX010000057.1:0-12526 GCA_050011015.1 Smithella sp. | reverse complement strand
AATCGAACGCATGCAGCGGTTCGTGCCTCTGGCGCGGAATCTGACGCAGACTGAAGATGAACTGGCTTTGATTGCCATGCTTCTGGACGATTATTATCAGCAAACCCTGCACGCGCCGCCGGCGCAGCCAACTGCCGACATTGATCAGGCACAGGGTTTTGCACCAAAGAAAACAAATAAAAGACCCCGGCCAAGAAATAAAAACAGGGGGAAAAACGTAGAACACCGGTCATAATTGTTATGAACAGGAAATCTTTTCCATAAAATCCCTTCAATAATATTTGTGATCTTTTAAATGGAAAAGACACCCGGCTAATTTTTCAATCGGGAGTTTCTATTTGTGAATTAAGCCCTTCAGTAAACAGTTTTTTCTTTTTATTCCGGATAATTATCTTATCTGAAATTAATTTACAGGGGATGTTCCCGCCCGGTAAAAGAACAAACTAAAATTTCTTGAGTAAAGGTTTCAATACTGATATGAATAAAAGTGTTTCAAAAAATTTATTTTAAGGATGTTCATTATGCAAAACCCAAATTTTAGTTCCGGTCCCTGCAGCAAGAGGCCAGCGTGGAGTATCGACGCGCTGAAGAGCGCGCCGGTCGGCCGCTCACACCGTTCCGCGTTGGGAAAAGAGAGAATCATCAAAGCTATTAATGATACACGAAAAATATTAAATATTCCGGCAGATTACCTTGTTGGCATTCTTCCGGCTTCCGACACCGGCGCTTTTGAATGCGCCATGTGGTCACTTTTAGGCCCCAAACCGGTTACCGTACTTGTCTGGGAAAGTTTTTCCGAAGGCTGGGCAACAGATGTTAACAAACAGCTTAAACTTAATCCCACCGTCATCAAAACCGATTACGGTAAGATTCCCGATTTAAGTAAGGTGGATTGGTCAAACGACGTGATTTTTGTGGCCAACGGAACAACCAGCGGCGTCAGGATTCCTGATTGGAACTGGATTCCCGCCAACCGCGAAGGTCTGTCTCTTTGTGATGCCACCAGTTATGCTTTTGCCAATGTTATTGACTGGAGCAAAATTGATGTTTTAACTTTTTCCTGGCAGAAATGTCTCGGCGGCGAAGCCGCGCATGGAATGATGATACTGAGCCCCAAAGCAGTCGCCCGTCTGGAATCTTATGATCCGCCCTGGCCGATGCCCAAAATTTTCCGTCTCAAGAAAAGCGGCAAAGTCAGCAAGGCGATATTTGACGGCGACGTTATCAACACACCTTCCATGATCTGCGTGGAAGACTATCTGGATGCTCTGGATTGGGCCGGAAAAATCAGCCTTGATGGATTGATTAAAAAAAGCCATGATAACCTGAAAGTAGTGGCCGACTGGGTAACCAAAACAGATTGGATCGAATTTCTGGCCGATGATCCTAAAGTCCGTTCGAATACTTCTGTTTGTCTTTCGGTGACTCATCCCAAAGTCAAAGCTCTGGGCGCCGATGAAAAGAGCAAGTTCCTCAAAAGCATAGCTTCGGATCTGAGCAAGAAAAATATAGCTCATGATATTAACTCCTATAAAGACGCGCCGGCCGGTTATCGTTTCTGGTGCGGTCCGACCATCGAGGAGGCTGATCTCAAAGTGGCACTTGCCGAACTGGAAAAAGTTTTCAACGAAAAGATTAAAAGTCTTTAACAAAGAATATTAAGGAAAACGTAATGAGTTGCAGCGGCGGCGAATCTTGCCGCCGCCGAAGCTATGTACTGGAGAAACTGCGAAAATTACCGCATGTTATTTCCATTAAACCCGTTAATAATATAGGAAATAAATCATGGCCAATGTTGTAGTCGTAGGCACTCAGTGGGGCGATGAGGGCAAAGGGAAAATTGTCGACCTTTACACCGAGAAAGCAGATATAATTGCTCGTTTTCAGGGCGGAAATAACGCCGGCCACACTCTGGTTGTCAAGGGCAGGAAAACTATTCTGCATCTGGTTCCTTCGGGAATTTTGCACGACAATAAAACCTGTATTATCGGCAACGGCGTAGTTCTTGATCCTTTTGTCTTTCTGCAGGAGATGGAAGAATTACAAAAAGGCAACCTTCTGCAGCCCAACACCAGAATCTTTATAAGTGAACGGGCTCATTTAATCATGCCCTATCATCGCAGTATTGATCAGGCAAGGGAAACTAAAACTTCAGGCAAGAAAATAGGCACAACCGGCAGAGGCATTGGTCCGGCATACGAAGACAAGGCCGCACGCACGGGAATCCGCGTGCGAGACCTTTACGAAGAAAATTTATTCCGGGAGAAGCTCAAGCAAAATCTGGAAGAGAAAAATTTCCTGCTAACAAATTATTACAAAGATAAGCCCCTCGACGAAGAAGAAATTGCCGTGCAGTATTTAACCTGCGCGGAAAAAATAAAATCTTATGTGGCGGACACTTCTTTGATTCTGGATCACGGAATAAGACAGGGCAAAAAAATTCTCTTTGAAGGCGCACAGGGTTCCCACCTGGATATTGATCACGGGACATATCCTTACGTGACTTCTTCCAATACAGTATCGGCCAACGCGTCCTGTGGCAGCGGAATAGGCCCCAACGCAATTACAAAAGTGATTGGAATTTGCAAAGCATACACTACCCGAGTAGGCGAAGGACCTTTCCCCACGGAGCTGACAGACGATATCGGCAATCACATGCAGCAGGTCGGACAGGAATTCGGCGCGACAACCGGCAGAAAACGGCGCTGCGGCTGGCTGGATATGGTACTTGTACGGCAGGCAGTCAGGGTCTCCGGTATCAGCGCTCTGGCCATTACCAAGCTGGATGTTTTAACCGGTTTGGACAAGCTGAAAATCTGCGTCGGCTATAAATACGCGAACGATCAGTTTACTCACGCCGCCCCGGCCAGCATAAGCGTACTTTCACAGTGCCAACCTGTTTATGAAGAATTCGACGGCTGGAAGGAAAATATTCTTGACGCGCGGGAAATGAATGAACTGCCCGCCAATGCCAGAAAATATCTGAGGAGACTGGAGGAATTAGCGGAAGCTAAAATAACGCTGGTATCAGTGGGCGCGGGAAGAGAAGAGACACTGGTTCTGGAAGATCCTTTTCTTAATAAAATGTTATAGTTTCTTCTTGACACATTTGAAACTTGTTGTTAAGACGTCTCGCTTTCAAGTTACGAGTTAATTAAGTGGGCTGTTAGCTCAGCGGTAGAGCAGCGGACTTTTAATCCGTTGGCCGAGGGTTCAAATCCCTCACGGCCCACCAATGAATTCAAGGGTTTACAAGTCGTAGCGACGGTTTGTGACCCTTGTTTTTTTGTGATTGTGATAAATTTGTGATAAACGGTTTTTTGATATTGCCCATAACTTCAATAGCTGATCTAAAACTTGAGATCATTCCAAACAAGAGCACTGGCACCAAGAACTGCTGCATTTTCTCTCTTTAAATTTGAAGGTAGAATTCTGACTTTTCCACGAAAAATAGGGAAAAGATTTTTTTCCAGAGACTTACGGGTCGGTTGCAAGATAAGATTGCCCGCTTGGGCAAGACCACCAAGTACAAATATTGCTTCCGGATTTGTTATCGCCACTATATCTGATAACTTCATACCCAATACTTCCCCGGTAATGGCAAAGGCTTCCAATGCGATAGCATCACCTTTTTTTGCTTCCTCGTATATCATTTTGGAAGTAAGCTCATTAAAACTTACGTTCCATAAATCACTTTTCAGGGATCTTTTACGAAGGAGATTGAAGAAGGTTCGTTTAATGCCTGTTGCGGAGACATAGGTTTCAAGGCAGCCTCTATTGCCGCATCGGCAGAGACGACCATTTTTCTTAACATTCACATGTCCCAGTTCGCCCGCCCATCCGTTGTGTCCATATATCAGTTGTCCATCCACGACAAACCCGCTTCCCAAACCTGTTCCCAGGGTGATGGCAACAAAGTTTTTCATCTTTTTTGCCCCGCCATACAGCATTTCGCCAAGGGCTGCCGCCTTGGCATCATTGGTCAGCACAACAGGCATATCAGGAAAGTATTTCTTGAACTTTTTGACCAACGGCACAATCCCTTTCCAGTTTAGATTTGGCGCATATTCTATGGTGCCACGGAAGTGATTTCCATTGGGCGCACCGACGCCGACACCTTGAATGTTTACATCTTGGTATGATTTAATTATATCTTGAATTATCCCGTGCAGACATTTTAAAAAATCATCAAAATCAACATATTGTCGTGTATTGATTGAATTTATATTCAGGCATTTCCCATGTTCATCGACAATTCCGATTTTAGTGGAAGTGCCCCCGATATCAATTCCAACGACTGCATTAATCATTTGCCATTCCTTGAAATTTATTTATTGATGGGCATAACTTCGCTGCCCCGATCTTTTTCAATTCTATTGGTAAAATATACTACATGAAGCTAATTAATAACAAGATGTAAAAGACATTGACTACTTAATCTTAAAAATGTTATTAATAATCTATATTCAATTTGAATGATAAAAAACATGCCCGGATGGATTATTTCCACTATCTTGAGTAAGGGATGTGTATTTTTTATTTTTCCGGAAAGTTGAGATAATTATTTTTACTTAGGAATGAAGAAAATGGCAAAAAACACAAGGAGGCAGTTATGCCGGTAAAAAAAGGAGTCCCTAGAAAAATCGCGATAAAAAAAACGGCGGCAGCTGAGAAAAAAACAGCAAGGCCTGATCTGAAAAATTTTTTGGAAGAGGTTGAAAAAAAGGCTTACGACCTCTATCAGGAGAGGCTGAAATCAGGCGCTCCAAGCGATGACATCGCTGATTGGTTTCAGGCCGAAAAGGAAATCAAAGAAAAGTATAATTTATAGTTTTCTCGATTATTTCCTGATCGGAATAAATTTTCTTTTTTTTATTGGTTTTTTTCCACCAATTATTAAATACGCATTTCTCCATTATCTTGTAAACATTTTTATCCTTTTGCGAAAACAGATGCCGATTTATCCTGTTTGTCCTTGACATGTAAGAAATGATTACTTTATACTGAATTCACGTAAATTCATTTTCCATTAAATCCCACAGGAGGTGAAGAATCGTGCCCCACAGAAATGAAATCCAACCGAATCTCCTGGTTCACTATAATTATGTTGAAACAAAAATCGCAACCGAAATAACACGTAAGACCCTGGTGCTTATACTGGCCGGTGGTGAGGGCTCCCGGCTAGGAGAATTGACCAAATGGCGCGCCAAGCCGGCAGTACCTTTTGGCGGGAAATACCGGATGATCGATTTTACCCTTTCGAACTGCGTCAATTCCGGTCTGCGCCGTATCGGTGTTCTAACTCAGTATAAGTCGCATTCACTGATCCGTCATCTTCAGCAAGCCTGGAATTTCATGCGTGCCGAGATCGGTGAATTTGTGGAGATCATTCCCGCCCAGCAGCGCATGAGCAAGGACTGGTATCGCGGAACAGCCGATGCTCTTTACCAGAACATCGACATCATTCACCGTCACAATCCGCAGTATGTGCTGGTGCTGGGTGGTGATCACATCTACACCATGGATTACTCGAAGATGCTGATACATCACATCAATTCCAAGGCGGACATGACCGTGGCCTGCATCGAGGTGCCGCGTATGGATGCGTGCGAATTCGGCGTGATGTCGGTTGATGAGAAACTTAGCATATCCCGCTTTACCGAAAAACCGGCTGATCCGGAAGCCATGCCCGGCAAACCTGATACCGCCCTGGCCTCCATGGGCATTTATGTCTTTTCGACAAGTTTCCTGTACGACACTTTGATTGCTGATGCCGAAGATGAAACTTCCGCTCACGATTTCGGCAAAAGTATCATTCCTCATGTCATTCATAACAGCGTGGCAATGGCTTATCCATACCGTAACGATAAGGGTGAGGTGGCATACTGGCGCGATGTGGGCACCATAGATGCTTACTGGAGGGCAAACATGGAGCTGTGTTCCATCAATCCGGAATTGAACCTGTATGATAAAAACTGGCCGATCTGGACTTACCAGGTACAGCTTCCACCGGCAAAATTTGTCTTTGATGATGATGGCAGGCGGGGTGAAGCCATTAATTCACTCGTTAGCGGAGGCTGCATCATTGCCGGAGCACTCGTGAAGAATTGTGTCATCTTTTATGCAACCCGTATCGAGACCGGCAGCATGGTCAGGGACAGCGTCGTGCTGCCCGGAGTTTACATAGGTAATAACTGCCGTATTAATCACGCCATCATCGATAAGGGAACTCGTATTCCCGATAATACAGTCATTGGTGAAAACCGTGCTGCAGATGCCGCGCGTTTCCATATCAGTGATGAAGGCATTATTCTGGTTACGCCTGAAATGATGGGGCAGAATGTCATGATGAATGGCACGCCCTTTAATTGATTTACTTCTGAAATCATCCCCATTTAAAAGCGGACTGCAGCCCTATATCATCTGCTCGAAGCCGTCAGCGATTTTTTTCAGCTGGATTTCCGCCGCTTCCCGCGTGGCTTCACGCACCGCATAGTAGATCTTGATCTTCGGTTCCGTTCCGGATGGGCGGATGCAGATCCATGAAGATTTCTCCAATATCAGTTTAAACGCGTCGCTTGCAGGAAATTCAATCTCCGATACTGTACCATCGAGAGCCGTTCGCATAAGCGTTAAATAGTCCTCTCTATACTGCACGGCAAGACCGCCGACTGAGGCAATCTGTTTTGAGCGCAGCTTCGTCATGATCTCCTTCATTTTATTCATACCATCAAGACCTGTGAAAGCGATATTCTTCACGCCTTCAATGTAATATCCGTGCGTTTCATAGAGTTTATTCAGCACATCAATCAAGCCCAAACCATGGTTTTTGTAATACTGCGCCGCCTTGCAAAGCAAAAGTGCCGCAAGCACGCCGTCTTTATCAAGGGTAAACGTACCGGCAAGAAAACCGTAGCTCTCCTCAAAGCCAAAGATGAATTCGGCACCAAGCTGCTCATTTTTTGTAATGAGTTCGGATATGAAACGAAACCCCGTCATCACGGTATAAGAAGTTATATTATAATACCGGGCAATTGCATCCGCCATGTCGGTAGAGACAAAAGACTTAACAATGTAATCGGATGGACGGAGTATTCCAGATAAACGACGCATCTCCAGCAGATAGTTGATTAATAGACAGCCGATCTGATTGCCAGTCAGCATAGCGTATGTGCCATCTTGTCTGCGCACAGCCGCACCCATGCGATCCGCATCCGGATCCGTACCTATAGCAATTTCCGCCCCGAGGCGACCTGCTTGCTCGATGGCCATTTTCATCGCTCCCGGATCTTCGGGATTTGGAGAATTCACTGTCGGAAAAAGGCCATCCGTCGTTTTTTGTTCTTCTACTATGAAAAAATTATTGATACCGGCAGAAGGAAACACATTTTCGGCTGTACGCAACCCCGTCCCGTGCAGCGGTGTATAGACAACCTTCAGGTCGTCGGCACCATAGGATTTACACAGGGTGACAATGCGCTCATAATAAAGCCGGTCGATTTCTTCACCGATCTCAACAATCAGGCCTTGGGCAATACCTTCGCGATAATCGATCCTTTTAACATTCTTGAAGGGATTCAGTTTCTGTATGCAGTTCATCACTGCATGGCTCTCGTCCGGACCAAGCTGCCCGCCATATGCGGCATAAACTTTGTATCCATTATATTCCCGCGGATTATGACTGGCAGTGATCACAACGCCGCCATTCGCTTTTAAATGCCGCACTGCGAAGGAGAGTTCCGGCACGCTGGTCAGTTCTTTGAAGATGCAGGCCTTGATGCCGTTGGCGGCAAACACAGAGGCCGTCTCTTCAGCAAATTCTTTGGAAAACCGCCTTGAATCATACGCGATGATCATGCATTTTGCCGCTCCTTCATCGGACAGCAGATAATCAGCCAGTCCCTGCGTTGCCCGTCCAACAACATAGCGGTTCATACGGGCTGAGCCCGCGCCGATGATTCCGCGGAGTCCCGCTGTTCCAAACGGCAGATCGCCCATAAATCGTTCTTTGATCTGTGCGTCGTCATCCTTTATGGACTCCAACTCCTGCAAAAGATCCTCTTCTTTAATTGATGCACTCCAAAGTAAATATGTTTCTTGATAAGTCATAATAGAATCCTGATACAATTTTGTTTAGAACTTCGCTTCCTTCATTGTTTTTGAACATTTTTTCAGGCAATCTTCAGCCAAACAGCACTCAAACTATTCAATGTAATTTCCAGCAGGCCATCGACAATTAAGTACTGATTCCGGGTCAACTGGCAGGTAACCGTGCCGTTAAAAACCGGACGTAATATCCTTTGATGTTTTGCCGTAAAAAGCTGGTTTCTGCTTAGAAAATCAAACACAACCAGCCGTGATCCATCCGAGCGGTTAATCGCCACAAAATATACACCGTCATTCGCCTCTCTACCCAGTGCATCCCGGCCTCCGGTAACGTAACGCAGCACGCCGATGCAGTCGGGATCAGGAGCAAAGAACACAACATGGCCCGTCTGTAGAGCGTCAGTTGCCTTGCGCAACATGGCCAATTGACGGTAATCCTCTGTCAGATCATAAGGCGCTTCTTTGAAAGTTTCCCGGTTGAAGGGATCAAGAAATCCTTGCATGCCCCTTTCATCCCCGTAATAGATGCAGGGTACGCCGGGAAGGCAGTATTGCAGTATTGCAGCCAGACGCTGACGCTCAGAACCCTTTTTATTTTGTATATCGCTGATCACAAATGAAGCCTGCTGCTCCCGGGAAAGCCCGTGCGGATCGATGCGGACGCTCAAGGCGGTGCGGACTCTCTCCACATCATGAGACGAAAGCAGGTTGGTCAGCGCGTAATACATTGGCCGCGGGTAATTGGCCGCTTGATCCACCAGCAAACATTTCAGGTCTTCGGCATCGGCCCTGCCATTAAAAAAGCCGATCAGAGCGTTGCGCAGCGGATAATTGGTAATCGAATCGAGCATACCCCCCAAGGCATAATGGCGCTGTGCTCCGTAACTGTATTTCGTGGTCGCGTCTTCCCAGACTTCGCCCAGTACCACGGCTTCCGGATCTGTCTGCCGCGCCGTCCTGTAGATCATCGCCAGCACTTCATCCGGAATCTCGTCGGCCACATCCAGACGGTAACCTCTGGCGCCGGCCTTCAGCCAGTGCCGGATGACACTGTCCTCGCAGGTTATGACAAATTGCTGCCAGCTTCGTTCAAGCTCGTTGACTTCGGGCAACGAGGCGAAGCCCCACCAGCAACGGTATTTGTCGGGATAGTGTTCAAAAGTATACCAAGGATAATACGGTGATTCCTTGCTGTTGGCGGCGCCCGGAACTTTATAATGACCTTCGAGGTTAAAATAAATACTGTCGGAGCCGGTGTGCGAAAACACACCATCGAGAATAATGCGGATTCCCATCTCTGCGGCCTTCTGACACAGTGACTTCAAATCTGCTTCCGAGCCGAGCACCGGATCGATGTTATGATAGTCGGATGTGTTGTAGCGGTGGTTGGAAGCCGCTTCAAATATCGGATTCAGATACACAACGCTTACACCCAGACTCTTCAGGTATTCGAGAGACTCCTCGATACCTTTGAGCGTACCTCCAAAATAATCGCAGGGATTATAGTCTTTTTCACCAGGCAGCGGACCGAAAAGCGGTTTGTCTTCCCATTTTTCGTGATAATAGGTTTTTCGACCCTTCAAGTTGTGATACTCGATACCCTTTTTTGCCGTCTTGTCGTTGCTGCGCCGGAAACGATCAGGGAAAATCTGGTACATCACACTTTTCTGAAACCATTCAGGAACTTCAAATCCGGCATTAAAGACTGTGAGTTGGTATGACGGCGGGTGGACGCTGTAGACACAGCCGATGCCTCCGGTGCGGCTACCTTTTGTACCATAATAGCAGATTTTAGCGCCAACATTGACTGTAAAATAATACCAGTAAACCTCGGCAACAACGGGTGCCTTAATGTCTATTTCCCAATACTCTCCTGCCTGCCGCATGGAGTGTTCTTCGCGAAACTCCTTTCGAAACAGGCACAGATAGACGCTGCTCACATTTTCCAGCTTTGCACGGAAACGTATTGTGATCTGCGTACCGGCACTCACGGCACCAACCGGATCACGAAATAAATCAAGTGATGAATCGTGGAGCATTTCATTCCGGTAGTTGATCGGCATCGTCAATATCCTTCCCTAGTCTTAGATCGAATCCAAGCCCCAGATGATTCGGTTATACTCATCTATGGTTCGGTCAACACTGAAATATCCCGCGGAGGCCGTATTGAGAACCGCTTTTTTTATCCATGATGGTTCATCCATGTAAGAGGACAGCACGTTCTCAAACGCCTGGCGGTAAGCATCAAAATCATAAAGCAGAAAATATTTGTCCGCATGCTCATAGTGACCGAAAAGAAGTGAATTATAGATGTCCTGAAATTTTTTGGGGTCGGTACCCGGCAATGTGCCATCCACTAAGTGCGAAACCGCATTGCGGATATCCGCATTCTGGTCAAAGAGATTTTTCGGATTATACGTGTTTTCATTTTCCATCCGGGCAATTTCCTCGGCACGGGCGCCGAAGATGAATATGTTGTCTTTGCCCACTTTTTCGAAAATCTCCACATTGGCGCCGTCCATTGTCCCCAGCGTCACGGCGCCATTGAGCATGAACTTCATGTTGCCAGTGCCCGAGGCCTCACATCCCGCCGTTGAGATCTGCTCGCTGATATCCGCTGCCGGGATAAGCACTTCGGCCAGAGACACATTGTAGTTCTCCATAAAAGCAACCCGTATTTTGTTCTTCGTTCGCGGATTTGCTTCCACCAGAGCGGCGACGGTATGAATGAGTTGGATGATATCCTTGGCTCTCCGATACACGGGAGAAGCCTTCGCCGCAAAAAGAAAAGTCACCGGCCGGGGCAGCAAGTATCCGTCGCTGCCGGTGAAGCGGTCATACAAATACAGAATGTGCAGTACTTTTAAAAGCTGGCGCTTGTATTCATGCAAACGCTTGGCCTGCACATCAAAGACTGAGCTTACATCAAGATCGATCCCTTGATTTTTTCGAACATAATCAGCCAAGCGCTGTTTATTGTGTTGCTTGACACGCGCAAAATCGGCCATAAACCGTTTATTATCCGCCAGCGGTTTTAATCTCTCCAGTTCATGATAATCGCGAATAAATTTATCGCCGATATTATCGCAGATCAGCTTATACAGCGCCGGATTAGCCGCAGCCAGCCAGCGTCTTGGGGTAATTCCGTTGGTAATGGCTGTAAACTTTTTCGGGAACATCACATAAAAATCTCGGAAGGTACGGGTCTTTAATATTCTGCCGTGCAACTGGGACACACCATTGACGGCATTGCACACCGCAATACACATGTTGGCCATACGAATCTCATCGTAAGCGATAATAGACATATGGGATATTTTGTCCCGATCTTCCGGAAATCGTTTCCATAGCTTCTGGCTGAAACGTTCGTTGATTTCGGAGATAATCGCGTAAATACGGGGCAGCATGGATTTAAACAGCTGTTCGGGCCAGGATTCCAGTGCCTCATGCATAACTGTATGATTGGTATAGTTAAACACCCGGCCTGCTATTTCGTATGCTTCGTCCCATCCCAGCGCTTCTTCATCAAGCAGGATGCGTATCAACTCCGGAATCGCCAGCGCCGGATGAATGTCATTGATCTGAACGACGATTTTTTCGGGCAAGGTAAGCACATCTCCGTAGAGTTTTTTATGTTCGCGCACGATGCACTGCATCGTCGCGGAAGCAAGGAAGTAATACTGTCTCAGACGCAGCATTCTTCCGGCAATGTGGTCATCCTTGGGATAGAGCACTTTGGATATCGACTCCGCAATCTCTTTCTGCTGCATCATGTAAACGAAGTCGCCCTTGTTGAAAGATTGAAGATCGAAACCTGCGGGATATTCCGCACGCCACAGGCGCAGAGTCGCCGGTAAGCGACTGTCATAACCGGTGACTATCATGTCGTAAGGCACTGCTGTCACCCTCTGAAAGTTTTTATGCACGACAGTCAATCCCTCTTCCGTCCAGATTTCCTCAGCCATGCCTTCAAAACGCACTTCAATTTGTTCTTCGCGCCGCTCGATTTCCCAGATATCACCTTTGCACATCCCGTTATCCGGCACCTCGGTCTGCTCACCATTCACGATCCGCTGGCAGAACATACCATATTCATAACGGATACCGTAACCCGTCACGGGAAGATTCAGCGTTGAGAGCGAATCAAGAAAGCAGGCAGCCAGGCGTCCCAGTCCACCGCTGCCGAGAGCGGCTTCATTTTCCTGTTCCTCGAGCTTTTCAAAAGGATAACCAATCTCAGCCATAACGGCCTTGTAGTCTTCCAGCACGCCAAGGTTGATCATGTTATTAACGAGCGCCCGGCCCATCAGAAATTCGACCGAAAGATAACAGAGCGTCTTGCGTCCCCTGCTCTCAATTTCCTTATTGGCATTCGCCCATTGCTCGACAATCATATCCCGAATACTGAGCGCAACCGTCT
>JBEKJX010000056.1:0-13157 GCA_050011015.1 Smithella sp. | reverse complement strand
ATGCCGAGAAGACGGGAAGTTGAAAAAAGAGATATTTTGCCCGATCCCAAGTTTAATAATAAACTGGTAGCAAAATTTGTTAATTCTTTATTGAAGCAAGGTAAAAAAAGCGTTGCGGAAAGCATTCTTTACGGGGCTTTTGATATTATCGAAAAGAGATTAAAAGAGCAGCCGGTTGAACTTTTCGAAAAGGCTTTAAATAACGTAAAGCCGGTTATTGAAGTAAAATCGAGGCGCGTCGGCGGCTCTACTTATCAGGTACCAACAGAAGTTGTCCCGGCCAGACGCACTGCGCTGGCAATTCGCTGGTTGATATCCAACGCTCAGGAACGCACGGAAAAAGCAATGCGTGAAAAACTGGCCGGTGAATTAATTGATGCCGCAAATAACCGGGGTGGAGCGATCAAGAAAAAAGAAGCTGTGCATAAGATGGCTGAAGCAAATAAGGCTTTTGCCCATTATAAATTTTAAGAGACTATTTTAAACGATAAGGAAACCAACCATTCAAAGTTAAGGAGGAAAGGTGAGATGGCAAAGAAAACATTCAAAGTTAAGGAGGAAAGGTGAGATGGCAAAGAAAAAATTTGAAAGGACTAAGCCGCATTTAAATATAGGAACAATCGGTCACGTGGATCACGGTAAAACCACATTAACGGCCGCAATTACAAAATATCTGGCGAAGAAGGGTTTGGCGGAATTCCGGGCTTTCGATTCGATTGATAACGCTCCGGAAGAAAAAGAACGCGGCGTTACCATCAACATTTGCCACGTGGAATACGAGACAGCTAAAAGACATTACGCTCACGTGGATTGCCCCGGCCATGCCGACTATATCAAAAACATGATTTCCGGCGCCGCCCATATGGACGGAACAATACTGGTTGTTGCCGCCTCAGATGGTCCAATGCCGCAAACACGTGAACATATTCTCCTTGCCCGTCAGGTGCAGGTTCCTTACATTGTCGTTTATCTGAATAAAGTTGATTTGGTTGATGATCCTGAACTTCTGGATCTGGTTGAACTGGAACTGAGAGAACTCTTGACTCAGTATGAATTTCCCGGTGATAATATCCCCATCATTCGCGGTTCCGCACTGAAAGCGTTGGAAGCCGATGATATTAATTCTCCCGATGTGAAAAGCATTGAGGAACTGATGGACGCTGTCGATAATTACATTCCCGAACCCAAACGCGATACGGAGAAACCTTTCCTTATGCCTGTCGGTGATGTTTTTACCATTTCCGGACGTGGCACGGTTGTTACGGGAAGAGTGGATAGAGGTATTATAAAGGTTGGTGAGGAAGTTGAAATCATCGGAATCAGACCGACGATCAAGACGGTTGTTACGGGAGTGGAAATGTTCCGCAAAACCCTTGATGAAGGTCGTGCCGGTGATGATGTCGGTTTGTTGATTCGTGGAATCAAACGCGAAGAAGTGGAAAGAGGTCAGGTTGTGGCCAAACCAGGTTCCATTACTCCTCATACCAAATTTGAAGCTGCTGTTTACGTTCTGACCAAAGAAGAAGGCGGTCGTCATACTCCTTTCTTCTCCGGTTATCGTCCGCAGTTTTATTTCCGGACAACCGACGTGACGGGAATTGCCACGCTTCCTGAAGGAGTGGAAATGGTCATGCCCGGTGATAACGTCAATATGACCATTGAGTTAATTATGCCCATCGCCATGGAACAACAGTTAAGATTCGCTATTCGTGAAGGTGGAAGAACAGTAGGTGCTGGAGTCGTAAGCAAGGTTATTGAATAGAAACAGGGAATAGGTTATTTGATCAATGAAAGAACAAAAGATTAGAATTCGTCTCAAAGCTTACGATTATAAACTATTAGATCGTTCTGTAGAAGAAATAGTGGAAACCGCTAAAAAAACAGGTGCGCGTGTTGCCGGTCCTATCCCCATTCCTACGGAAATAAATAAGTATTGTGTAAATCGATCACCTCATGTGGATAAAAAATCTCGCGAGCAGTTTGAAATCAGAACACATAAAAGATTGGTTGATATCGTCGGGCCTACTCAAGCCACCGTGGACGCTTTGATGAAACTGGATCTCTCCGCCGGGGTGGATGTGGAAATAAAAGCGTAGGCATGTTTTTAGATTTTTGGAAGATGGCATCATGTAAATGCCATCTTCAAGTTGAATATTATTGACTTAATTTATTAAAAAGTTGGAATATCAGATGAGTAATGGAATTATTGGGAAAAAATTGGGAATGGCTCAAGTGTTTGCCGAAGATGGAGCTGCGGTTGGTGTTACCGCTATAGAGGTTGAACCATCCGTTGTTTTGCAGGTAAAAACGCAAGAAAAGGATGGTTACGATGCCATTCAGATTGGTTATGGCCGTGTTAAACAGAAAAATGTTACCAAGGCTCGGCAGGGTCATTTTAATAAGGCCAATAAAGGATTCTTCCGTTTTGTAAAAGAATTCGATGCGCAATCTGAAAAATACGAGGTGGGACAGGAAATTAACGCTGATATATTCAAGACTGGCGATTATGTAGATATTGTCGGAACCTCGAAGGGGAAAGGATTTCAGGGCGTTGTTAAAAGACATGGTTTCAGCGGCGGTAGGGCAACGCACGGGTCCATGTTCCATCGGGCACCAGGTTCCATTGGCGCCAGTGCTGATCCGGCGCGTGTTTTTAAAGGAACTAAAATGGGTGGTCAAATGGGCAACGTTCGTAAAACTATCCAGAATTTAGAGGTATGGCAGGTTCGTTCCGATAGAAACTTACTTTTGTTGAAGGGTTCGGTTCCTGGCAGCCAAAACGGTTTTGTACTAATTAAAAAAGCTAAGAAAAAGAGTGCTTAAGTCACATCTGGAGTTATAGACATGGCAGTTGCGGATGTTTTTGATATTGAAAAGAAGAAAGTTGCTGAAGTTGATTTGAATGATGCTGTCTTCGGCGCTGAAGTCAACGAAGCTATTATATACGATGTAGTTAAAATGCAATTGGCCTCGCGCCGTTCCGGCACTGCCTCAACTAAAACGAGAAGTGATGTCAGCGGCGGCGGGAAAAAACCCTGGCGTCAAAAAGGAACAGGCCGGGCCAGAGCGGGAACAACAAGATCGCCTATCTGGCGGGGAGGAGGAATTGTTTTCGGTCCGCATCCCCGTGATTACTCTTACAGCATACCCAAGAAGGTGCGTAAGAAGGCTTTGATATCCGCTTTGAGTATGAAATTCAAAGAGAACAAAATGGTGATCTTGAAAGACTTTCCGATGGAAAAAATCAGTACGCGTGTTTTTAAAGGCGTTTTTGATCTTTTTAATCTGAAGAAGGCGCTTTTTGTTCTGGATGATAACAATGAAGTTTTATTAAAGTCATCGCGAAATATAAAAAATGTCAAAATGGTCAGGTCAGAGGGCATTAACGTTTATGATATTTTAAATCACGAACATTTAATCCTTCTTGAACCCTCTGTAAAAAAGATTGAGGGAGCATTGCTGGTATAATGGAAATTAATAAAGTTATAAGGAAAATACTGGTTACGGAAAAAAGCACGGCGGCGAGGGAGAAATCCAATAAATATTTCTTCGAAGTCGATCGCAAAGCAAACAAAGTCGAAATAACTAACGCAGTGGAAAAGCTTTTTAAAGTTAAAGTTATTGACGTTCATGTTATGCATGTTTTAGGAAAAAAGAAGAGAATGGGAAGAGTTGTGGGCCAAAAGAGTTCCTGGAAAAAAGCTATAGTGACTTTAAATGCCGGCAGCAGTATCGAATTTGCTGAAGGCGTATAAGAATTGGTTTAAGGATTAGACTAAGGATTAGACTGATGGGAATTATTAAGTATAAACCAACATCACCGGGTAGAAGATTTCAGAGCGTTTCCGATTTTGCGGAGATCACTTCTTCTGAGCCGGTAAAAAGGCTGCTGAAGCCCATAAAGAAGAAAGGCGGCCGTAATTGTTATGGCAGGATTACTGCCCGGTTTATTGGCGGCGGTCATAAACAAAAATATAGAGTGATAGATTTTTGCCGCAACAAAGCTGATATTCCGGCTACAGTTGCCGCAATCCAATACGATCCAAACAGAACGGCTAGAATTGCTCTGCTCAACTATCGAGATGGCGAAAAAAGGTATATTGTCGCGCCGGCGCAGGTTAATGTCGGAGATGTTTTATTCAGTGGAGATAAGTCCGATATTAAGCCAGGCAATGCTGTACCGCTAAAAAACATACCTTTGGGGTCGTTAATTCATAATGTGGAATTAAAGGTTGGCCGAGGCGGACAATTAATAAGATCGGCCGGGGCTTACGGTCAATTAATGGCAAAAGAAGAAAATTATGCTCAAGTTCGACTTCCGTCAGGTGAAGTGCGCAAAGTGTTTATTGATTGTATGGCGACCATTGGACAAGTGGGAAACAACGAACATGAAAATATCAGTATCGGTAAAGCCGGAAGAAAGCGTTGGTTAGGTAAAAAACCGCATAATCGCGGGGTAGTAATGAATCCGGTTGATCATCCGATGGGTGGTGGTGAAGGTAAGTCCTCTGGCGGCAGGCATCCATGTACGCCATGGGGTATACCGACAAAGGGTCACAAAACAAGGAAAAACAAGAGAACTGATAAATATATTATCAAGAGAAGGGGTTAAAAAGAGTGGCACGTTCGGTCAAAAAAGGTCCATATATTGAAGAAAGGTTGCTGGCTAAAACCAGAAAAATGGAAGCTGAAGGCAACAAGAATGTGATAAAGACTTGGTCGCGGCGTTCAACCATAACACCGGAACTTATCGGTTATACTTTTGCCGTGCATAATGGGAAAAAATTCATTCCGGTTTATGTGACGGAAAATATGGTAGGGCACAAACTTGGTGAATTTGCGCCGACGAGAATTTTTTATTCGCATTCAGGTGATCGAAAGACGAAAGTCCACGCTTAGATATTCCGAAGACACAGAGGGTAAATATGGAAGCAAAAGCAGTTGCAAAACATATAAGAATGTCATCACAAAAAGTCAGACTTGTGGTTGATCTAATAAGAGGAAAAAAGGTGCAGGAAGCACGCAATATCCTTTTTTACACCAGAAAATATGCGGCAGGTATTGTTGCTAATGTGCTGAAATCAGCTGTTGCCAATGCCGCTCAAAATCCTAACATTGACGAAAATATTCTTTATGTAAAGGAAATCTTCGTCGATCAAGGGCCGTCATTAAAACGTTGGCGGGCAAGAGCACAAGGAAGAGCGGCCGGCATTAAAAAGAGAAGTTCACATATTACAGTTATTTTGGATGAAATGTAAGGAGGTACGATATTGGGTCAGAAGGTTAACCCGGTAGGATTACGACTAGGCTACATTAAGAAGTGGCAATCAGTCTGGTTTGCCGATAAAAAATATAGCGACGTGTTGCATGAGGATTTACAGATCAGAAAGTACCTCAAGAAGAATCTGTATCATGCGGGAATTTCTAAAATTGAGATTGAAAGAGCAGCCAATAAAGCCAAGGTAAATATTTACTCGGCACGGCCGGGTGTAATAATCGGTAAAAAAGGTTCCGAAATCGAAAAATTGAAATCGGAAGTAGAAAAATTTACGGAATCAGAAATCATTATCAATATTTTAGAAATACGCAAACCGGAAGTAGATGCTCAGCTTGTTGCGGAAAATGTTGCGATGCAATTGGAGAAAAGGGTTGCGTTTCGTCGTGCGATGAAGAAATGTGTAGGTTATGCCTTAAAATTTGGCGCTAAGGGAATAAAAATATCCTGTTCCGGAAGATTAGGTGGCGCAGAAATGTCGCGGTCTGAATGGTATAGGGAAGGTCGTGTGCCATTGCATACTTTACGGGCTGACATTGATTATGGATTTACCGAAGCCAGCACGGCTTACGGGTTGATCGGAGTAAAAGTTTTTATTTTCCACGGAGAAGTTTTACCAGCGAAGAATAAAAAATAAAGTTCTTCTTCCCTGCCGGTTTATTGGTCTTGATTAGACCGAGTTAGGAATTATGTAGTTAGGAACAACGGGAGTTTTAGCTTATGTTAATGCCGAAAAGGGTAAAATACAGAAAGTTGCAAAAAGGCCGAATGGGTGGCAAAGCAACAAGAGGAAGTTCGATTGCTTTTGGTGAATTTGGATTGCAGGCGGCGGAGTGTGGCTGGATTACTGCCAGGCAAATCGAAGCCGCGCGTATTGCCATGACACGCCATGTCAAGCGTGGCGGCAGGATTTGGATAAGAGTATTTCCTCATAAATCAGTGACGAGCAAGCCCGCCGAAACCCGTATGGGTAAAGGAAAGGGCGCTCCCGAAGGATGGGTGGCCGTGGTTAAACCCGGTTCGGTTCTATATGAAATGGAAGGTGTAACAAAAGACGTCGCCAAAGAAGCATTTCGCCTGGCAGCGCACAAATTATCCATAGCGACTAAATTTTTATCCAGGGAGATATCTGATGAAAATTAATGAAATCAGAGCTCTCGATGTAGACGGGCTCAAACAAAAGATCGTTGACTTAAGCGAAGAACTTTTTCGATTAAAGATTAGACATTCATCAGGGCAATTGGAATCAACAGTGATGCTTGCGCGCTTCCGTAAAGATATTGCCCGTGTCAACACCGTGTTGAAAGAAAAGGAGGCTGCAGGATAATACATGGCTGAGAGGGGTAATAAACGCACTATTAAGGGCGTAGTTATAAGTAACAAGATGGATAAGACAATTGTGGTTAAAGCAGAGCGCTTGGTAAAACATCCTATTTTTCATAAGTATGTTCGTAAACACGTGAAATATAAGGCTCATGATGAGAAAAATCAGAGCAAACTTGGCGATACGGTTTTGATTATTGAGTCGCGACCGTTGAGTAAAGAAAAACGCTGGCGCATGCTTGAAATTTTAAATAAAGCAAAATAGGTTGATTGACTTGTTTGAACAAGTAGTTTGATGAGGATTTCTTTATGATTCAGATGCAGACCGTATTAAATGTTGCGGATAATTCCGGCGCCAAAAAAGTTGCTTGCATTAAGGTGCTGGGTGGATCAAAGCGGCGTTATGCAAGTTTGGGTGATGTTATTGTTGTTTCGGTAAAGGAAGCAATTCCGAACTCCAAGGTTAAAAAAGGCGATGTAATAAAAGCAGTTATCGTGCGCACAGTTAAGGAAGTAAAAAGACCTGACGGTTCGTATCTGAAATTTGATGATAATTCGGCGGTTTTAATTTCCAATCAGATGGAACCAGTTGGAACAAGAATTTTTGGGCCTGTTGCTCGTGAATTGAGAGCAAAACAGTTCATGAAAATTATATCTCTAGCGCCAGAAGTTTTGTAAAAATGCTTTGCAGAGGGGAAAAATGAGTTTAAGCAAATTGAAAAAAGGGGATATGGTTAAAGTTCTTGCTGGTAAAGATAAAGGTAAGACCGGTAAAGTGTTAACGGTTATTCCCGAGAAAAATAAAATAGTAATAGAAAAAGTTAATTTAATTAAGAAACATAAAAGACCGGATCAAAAAAGCAAGGGCGGTGTTGTGGAAAAAGAAGGGGCGATTCACATTTCTAAAGCAGGATTATTTTGTAATAAATGCAATGCCGCCGTTAGGATAAAGAGCAAGAAACTCGATGATGGGAAGAAGGTACGCATCTGCAGTAAGTGCAACGACGTAATTAATGTAGGTTAAATAAAAATGGCAAGACTAAAAGATTATTATTTGGAAAAAGTAGTTCCGGCTCTGACAAAGGAATTTAATTATAGAAATCCGATGCAGGTGCCCAAGATGGAAAAGATTGTCATCAACATGGGTCTTGGAGAAGCTATTCAAAACGTAAAGATTATTGATGGCGCAGTACAGGAGTTGGCTGCCATTACCGGACAGAAACCGGTAATTAACAAGGCAAAGAAATCCATAGCGACGTTTAAGTTAAGGCAGGGCATGCCCATTGGTTGTTCGGTTATCTTAAGAAAGAGTAATATGTATGAATTTTTTGATCGTCTGGTCAATGCCGCTTTGCCCAAGGTAAGAGATTTTCGCGGTATATCACCAAATGCGTTTGATGGCAGGGGGAATTTTTCTATTGGTTTACAGGAACAAATTATTTTTCCTGAAATTGAATATGATAAAGTGGATAAAATAAGAGGAATGAATATCACCATTGTAACGACGGCAAAAACTGATGCGGAAGCCAGGTTTTTACTGAAGCTGATGGGAGTTCCTTTTAAACAATAAATCAGTGAAGATCCGGAGGGATTTGATGTGGCAAAGAAGTCATTAATTGTAAAATCGAAGAGAGAAATGAAATTTTCGGTTAGGCAATATAACCGGTGCCCGCTTTGCGGACGGCCGCGAGCATATTACAGAAAATTTGATATGTGCAGAATTTGTTTGCGTAAACTTGCCTTGCAGGGAGAACTTCCCGGGGTAATAAAATCGAGTTGGTAACTTTAGTTTAAGGAGAAAAAAGCATGGGAATGACTGATCCTATTGCCGATATGTTAACAAGAATCAGAAACGCGAATAAGGCTCGTTTCAAAACGGTTAATATTAATATGTCTCAGATGAATATTAATATTGCCAAAGTATTGAAGAAGGCTGGTTATGTCAGCAATTATGATAAAGTAAAAAATGAAAAAGGCCAGCAGATGTTAGAAATCATTCTTAAATATCCGGATGCCAAAAAAACCGTAATTACAAATATTAAAAGAATCAGTAAGCCGGGGCGTAGGGTTTATGTTGCTTCTGACAGCATTCCTAAAGTTTTGAATGGTTTTGGAATTTCTATTCTCTCGACTTCAAAAGGAGTTATTACTGATGCGGAAGCCAGGGAATTGAATGTTGGCGGTGAAATTCTTTGTAATGTTTGGTAATTTGAAAAAATGATATTAAGCAGGAGCGCTTGTTCATGTCGAGAATAGGTAAAAAACCAATAACTTTTTCCAAAAATGTTAAAATCAGTCAAAGTGCTGATGTCGTTAAGGTGGAAGGCCCGAAAGGAACGCTGTCTTCTAAATTGCCCGAAGGAATTACTATAAAAATAGGCGACGGTAATTTGGTGGTTGAAAGAAACTCTGAAGAATTACGTGTGCGGTCTTATCACGGCTTAACGAGAACTTTGGTAGGAAATATGGTAACAGGTGTTACGACTGGTTTTGAAAAAAAACTGGAAATATCTGGTGTCGGTTATCGTGCTGAATTCACTGATAAGAGCTTAAAGTTTATTTTAGGTTTTTCCAGTCCGGTTCAGTACGATATTCCCAAGGGAATAGATGTTAAAATAGACAAACAAGTTAATATAGTGGTTTCCGGTATTGATAAGGAATTAGTTGGCAGGGTTGCCGCGGAAATCAGAGCACTAAAGAAACCGGAGCCATATAAGGGCAAAGGTATTAAATATGCGGATGAATATATTAAGCGTAAGGCGGGCAAGTCGGCGAGCGCTTAATTAAGTAAAAAATTATATAGCCTTAAAGAGGTAGAACATTGGCTTCCAAAAAGACATTAAAGATCAGAGAGAAGAGAGAAAAAAGAACAAGGGCAAAACTTGTCGGGACACAAGAAAAGCCTCGTCTTTCCGTATTCCGGAGTGATAAGCATATTTATGCTCAAGCCATCAATGATATACAGGCGAGTACATTAGCAACGGCATCTACTCTCTGCAAAGAATTAGCTAAGAAGATTAAAGACAAGAAGAAAGTAGATATAGCCAGAGAAGTGGGCAAATTAATCGCACAGCGATTGCAAGCCATTGGAATTGATAAAGTAGTTTTTGATAGAGGGAGATTTCTCTATCATGGCCGCGTAAAGGCATTAGCAGACGCGGCAAGAGAAAGTGGACTGAAATTTTAAATTTATTAAATAATAACCGATGATAAAGGAAGAATCTTTGGATAAGAGAGAAATGAAAGATGTGGAATTCCTTGACAGAGTTGTTGCCATAAACAGAACGGCGAAAGTAGTCAAGGGCGGCAGGCGTTTTCGTTTCAGCGCCATTGTTGTTATAGGCGATGGTAAAGGCATGATCGGGACGGGATTAGGTAAGGCTCACGAAGTGCCGGAAGCTATCCGCAAGGGAATGGACATGGCCAAGAAAAATATGGTTAAAGTTGCCATTGTGGAAAGAACGATTCCTTATGAAGTAATTGGCCGTGCCGGTGCGGGTAAAGTTCTGTTAAAACCGGCATCGGAAGGAACCGGTTTGATTGCGGGTGGAGCTGTAAGGGCAGTGTTGGAAGTTGCCGGTGTGCATAATATTTTAACAAAATGCCTCGGATCTCATAATCCGCATAATCTAGTGAAAGCGACTCTTGAAGGCCTTTGTCAGTTAAAAAATCCAGAGGAAATTGCGGCGCAAAGAGGCAAGTAGTCTTGTCAACCATAGGATGAGGTAGATTAGAGTGGGTAAGATGTTGAAAATTAAAAAAGTAAAAAGCGAAATCGGCCGTCCCGAAAAGCATAGAAAAGTTTTAAGAGGATTGGGTCTGAATAAATTAAATAGCACTGTAACTTTAACTGATACTCCGCAGGTACGCGGTATGATAAATAAAGTTATTCATTTGGTTTCTGTGGAAGAGTCAAAGGAGTAGTATATGGATTTGAGTTCATTGAAGTCTCCTGCCGGCGCGACAAAAAAACGGAAGCGTGTTGGGCGTGGTGATGCTTCCGGTCATGGCGGAACGTCCGGCAAAGGTGATAAGGGACAAAAGGCTCGCTCGGGTGGAAAGGTGAGAGCTGGATTTGAAGGCGGACAAATGCCGATGGCTCGCCGTTTGCCCAAACGGGGCTTCCGTAATCCTTTCCGTGAAAAATTCGTTGCGGTAAACATTTTAGACTTGTGCCGAAAATTCAGCAAAGGAGCAGTTATTG
Organism: Smithella sp.; assembly: GCA_050011015.1. GTDB lineage: Bacteria > Desulfobacterota > Syntrophia > Syntrophales > Smithellaceae > Smithella. Next base: position 2,355 of record JBEKJX010000056.1, on the reverse strand, counting down.
ATGAAGCGGCTCTTTTTCAAAGCGGCATTGTAAAGAAAAAAGGAAGCAGCATTAAAATTTTGGCCAAGGGAGAAATTGACTTCCCTGTCACTTTAAAATTAATCAAAATCAGTCAGGCCGCGAAAAACAAAATTACCGCAGCTGGCGGTTCGATAGAAGAGGTAATATAATTTGTTAGAAGGGCTGGGCAGCGTATCCAAAATTCCGGAATTGCAAAGAAGGGTTTTATTCACGATTCTTCTTTTAGGTGTCTATCGAATCGGTGTATATATTCCTACTCCGGGAATTGATAATGTGGCTTTATTAGCTTATTTTGAACATGCAAAAGGTTCTTTATTTGGCTTGATGGATATGTTTGCCGGTGGAGCTTTTAGTCATTTCTCCATTTTTGCTTTAGGCATTATGCCTTATATCAGTTCTTCGATTATCTTGCAGTTATTAACCATTGCTGTTCCTCATCTTGAAAGGCTTTCTAAAGAAGGAGAAACGGGACGACGCAAAATTACGCAATACACCCGCTATGGAACAGTTCTTTTAAGTATGATTCAGGGTTTCGGTATTGCCATTGGTTTGCAGCAAATGAGCGGTCCCTCAGGCGCTCCCATTGTTTTGCAGTCGGGCTGGTCGTTTATAATCCTTACGGTTATTACTTTGACTTCCGGTACAGCCTTTATTATGTGGCTTGGCGAAACAATTACGGAAAAAGGTATTGGCAACGGTATATCGCTGATAATTTTTGCCGGTATTATTTGTCGAATACCTTCGGCAATTGGCAATACATTCAGATTGGCTGTAGCCGGTGAACTGGGTGTACTGGTAATTTTGTTTGTTGCCCTATTAATGGTATTAGTGGTTGGCGCGATCGTTTTTGTTGAAGGTGGTCAACGACGCATTCCAGTGCAATATGCTAAAAGAATAGTAGGTCGTAAAATGTACGGTGGTCAGACCACGCATTTACCTCTGAAGGTAAATACTTCAGGTGTTATTCCTCCGATTTTTGCATCATCGGTGATTATGTTTCCGGCAACCATTGCCAATTTTGCGCCGCAGGGTTGGATGCAAACAATTGCCGGACATTTAAAGCCCGGTCAGCTTATTTATGAAATTCTTTATGTGGCTTTTATCTTTTTCTTTTGTTTCTTTTATACTGCAGTTACCTTCAAACCTGATGATGTTGCCGACAATATGAAAAAATTCGGCGGTTATGTACCGGGAATAAGGCCAGGTAAAAAAACAGCTGAATATATTGAAAATATATTGGAAAGATTAACTTTCAGCGGGGCTATTTACGTTTCCATAGTATGTGTGCTGCCCAGCGTTCTCATTGCTCAACTGAATGTTCCTTTTTATTTTGGTGGAACGGCGCTCTTGATTGTTGTTGGCGTGGCAATGGATACAGCAAGTCAAGTTGAATCGCATTTACTTACAAGGCAATACGAAGGATTTATGAAAAAGGGACATATTGTCCGCAGGAGATAACGGAAGATAGTTGGTTATTAATAATGGTTATTTTGAAGCTTCCGGATGAAATTGAAAAAGCGAGGGCAAGTAATCGCATCGTTGCAGAGGTTTTAAGTAAGCTGAGGGAAAAAGTAAAGCCGGGTGTCAGAACAAGGGAGTTAGATAAATTTGCCGAGGAAATCGCTAAGAAAAGAGGAGCCAAACCGGCATTTAAAGGTTACCATGGTTATCCTTATTCCCTTTGTATCTCGGTAAATGAAGTAGTAGTGCACGGGATGCCTTCAGAAGAGAGTGTATTGGAAGAAGGCGATATTGTAGGACTTGATTTTGGCGTTTATTATCAGGGTTTTTTCGGTGATGCAACTATAACGTTGCCGATAGGTAAAGTTACTGAAAAAGCATTAAGGCTTATACAAGTTACTGAACAGAGTCTATACGCAGGTATAGAACAAGCCAAAGATGGTAATAGACTTGGCGACATATCAGCCGCTGTGCAATGTGTAGTGGAAGATGCAGGTTATTCGGTAGTTCGAGATTTTGTTGGTCATGGAATAGGTAAAAATCTGCATGAGGATCCGCAGATTCCAAATTTCGGGAAAAAGGGACGAGGAATCGAACTGAAAAGAGGTATGATTTTGGCCATTGAGCCGATGGTAAATGCCGGGAAATATAAAGTCAAGGTTTTACCGGATGGCTGGACAGTGATTACAGAGGATGGAAGTTTATCGGCTCATTTTGAGCACTCGGTAGCAATTACTGATAACGGACCGGACATATTAAGTAAATTGAATTGATAATTTTCTTGATTTGAAAGGTGAAAGTATTTAGTAAAACAGATAAAAAGTATGGCCAAAGAGGAAGCAATAGAAGTTGAAGGTCGGGTTATTGAGCCGT
>JBEKJX010000055.1:0-12864 GCA_050011015.1 Smithella sp. | reverse complement strand
CTTGCGGACTTGCCCCGCAAATCATTAAGCTCGGCAAAGATATTTGTATCAACCTCGCCGTATCACTAAACGCCCACAATAACGAAACACGAAACAAATTAATGCCAATTAACAAAAAATATCCTTTGGAAGTCCTGCTGGATGCCTGCAGGCAATATCCCATGCCCGGACGCAGGCTGCTGACTTTCGAATATATATTAATTGACGGAATTAATTCGTCCGTGCAGGACGCCAGAAAGCTGGCGGCTTTATTGAAAGGCCAGCGCTGTAAATTGAATTTAATTGTCTTTAATGAGTATCCCGAAACATCTTTTAAATCGCCGTCGAAAAATACCGTGGAAGCCTTTCAACAGACACTGATTGATCATCATTACACAACGATGCTCCGCAAAAGTAAAGGCAGTGACATCCTCGCCGCCTGCGGACAACTGAGCGGGGCTGCAACGATATCATAGCAATTACAGCAGAGCTGATAATAATTTATTGTCAGATTTCGCCGGGCGTTTGTTTGTCAACAGCTGCGTGTTTCAGGCTGCCCGAGTAGAGTTCATATTCGAGAAGACGGCATTCGATTTCACCGTTATAGAAGATAACGCGCCGTTTTGTTCTCAAACCTATCTTTTTGATTAATTCTAAATTACCGGTAAATATATACCCGTTGTAGCCGCCACCTGTTTTTTTGAAGAAATCGCCGATACCCTGATAAGCCGCTTCCAGGGCTTGAATCTCTCTTGCGTCGATTTGACTGCTTTTATCGCATCTGTCAGATGATTTGCGAAGGATAATTTTACGCCCCTGCGCTAACGATTCTCTTTGGTTGCGAAAATCTTTTGACGGCTGTTTTGTGTTGACAGCGTTCATGCGTTCGCCATAAGGCGGATTTAAAATAATTATCCCGCCGCCTTCCGGGATGGGAGTTTTGTCATAAGGGCAGACATCAAATTCGATCAGATGATCAACCCCGGCAGTTTGCGCGTTATTTCTTGCCGCGGTTACCGCCGTTTTATCAATATCCGTGGCAATAATCTTTGCCGGTAATTTTTTCAGGATTTTCTCTCTGGCTTTTTTACGCAGTTCCTGCCAATCCTCTTCAGGAAATTCCTTAATAAACATAAATCCGTAATTATTCCGCAAAAATCCGGGAGCCCGATTTAAAGCGATAAACGCGGCCTCTATGGCCAGAGTTCCGCTGCCGCACATGGGGTTGATAAAGTTTCTTTCACCCTTCCAGCCGGTAGCCAGAATCACCGCCGCCGCCAACGTTTCCTGCATGGGCGCTCCGAGAGGAATCTTGCGGTATCCGCGCAATGCCAGCCGTTCTCCCGAGGTATCCAGATAAATATCAGCTTTATTATTCTTCCAGTAAACATTAACAACGGCTTTGTCTTTATCCGGGCCGGAATCAGGCCGCCTGCCGCACTTGTCGCGTATTCGATCTACAATAGCATCCTTGACTCTGACATTGACAAAGCGGGAATCGGTAATCAACGGGTTATCGGCAATCGAGGTCACGCAAACATAGGCCGCCTTGCCGGAATCATGAAGGAGATTTTCCCATGGAATAGAATTGATCTTTCTATAGAGCATTTCCGGTGTATCAACTATCACTGTCTCCAACTGATAAAGAACTCTCTGAGCACTGCGCAGGTGCAGATTTAAAATCATTGTGTCATGGAGAGTTCCCTGGGTTTGAATCGCCGTGTCCCATTCCGTCATAACAGGAAAACCCAGCGCCGTTATCTCTTCCTTCAAATAAGGTGAAACACCCTTCGGACAGGTTACAAGTATTCTGTTTTTCTTTTTCCAGATTGACATAACATTTCTACTCATATCATTTTAAATCAAAGATAATATCGAGGCGGCAAGGAGGCAACGAGACGTATTCTACATACGTTGAGGTAGCCGACGACGCTGCGAACAAAGATAGCGCTTTGATTTAGAATAGATATAGCACAGCGCAAAGCATTTGATAAGCAATATCAGTTAATTTAAATTCTTCGTTTATCATCTGATTCCGATAAAATAAATTTTATCCTTGCATATTTATGCACCGCAGAATATATTTTATGTGGGGTTTGATCCATATAAAAAATTCTTGGGAGGTTCAATATGAACGTGAAAGGCACCGCTTACATTACGCGAAAAGATACAATCATCAAGAATTTTGGTGAGGAACGCTGGAAATCCTTTAGCGCGGCACTGGCAGCGAAGGACAAATATTTTAGCCAGACAATCATGAACATCACACTCATTCCGCTGGATAAATTCATTATATTTCTTGACGATGTTTTAAAAGAATTCTTCAACAACGACAAAATGCACTACTGGAAACTGGGAGAGAAATCCGCCGAATTCGCCCTATCGCAGGGAGGCCCGTATCACTCCTATCTGCTCACGAAGGATATAAAGCAGTTGGTAGAGTCTGCCATGCCTAAGATATGGTCAACCTATTTTGACGGGGGTACATTTACTGCCCGGTTAGAAAACAACGTCGCTCATATTACAATCTCCGGACTTCCGACCAAACACATTTATTTCGAGTATCTTGTCATGGGTTATTTGCGGCAGTCGCTCGCTATTTTCGGCAAAAAAGCCGTCGAGCACCGGATCAGAGGTTTTTCAATGGGCGATAACGACATTTATTACAAGTTTGAAATATCCTAGCGCCCGTAACTGCTTCTGCGGCAGAAAACAAAAGTTTTATTAACGGTATCTTACTTTACGCACTTCGACACGGCTTCTTGCGAACTGCGTAAGCGCGGGAAATTCCGGACATAAACCTGTACAAAGGCGATCACGATCGCAGCAAACAACAATATAATTTTACGCTCATGCATATCGTTTAAAAGCCGTCACGGCAATTTGAATATTGATAAAAAGGAGAACCATTATGGATTTTGAACTTACAGAAGAGATGAAAATGTTGAAAGAAATGGCTTATAAATTTGCTGTGTCAGAAATAAAACCGGTTTCCCAGGAATGCGACGAGAATGAAAAATACACGCCGGAAATCAGAAAAAAAGCGGCGGAAAACGGTCTGGTCGGCGCGTGGATACCGGAGGAATACGGCGGCGCCGGCGCCGGTATTTTGGGCAATGCCATCATCACGGAAGAAATATCCAAAGTGGACATGGGCATCAGCCTGAATATTGTCGCATCTGGTTTCGGCTGCGAATCCATTCTCAACTACGGTACGGAAGAACAGAAAAAGACATATCTGACGCCTGTATCCCAGGGCGTGAAAGTCAGCGCCGGAGCCTATACCGAGCCCAATGCAGGGACGGATGTTTCCGGCTACAAAACCAGGGCAGTCAAAGACGGCAAAGACTATGTGATCAACGGCAATAAAATGTTCATCACCAATGGAACGGTTTGCGATTTTATGGTGACTCAGTGCATTACCAACCCCGAAGAAAAAAAGCATAACAGCTTCAGCCTGATTATTATTCCGGCGGACGCCAGGGGCGTGACGCGCAATAAAATTCACGGGAAAATGGGCATTCGCGCCAGTGACACCGCGGAAATCGCGCTGGAAGATGTGCGCGTTCCCCAATCCAATCTTGTCGGAAAAGAAGGGAATGGCTTCCGCCAGCTCATGCACTTTTTTGATATCACCCGCGTAATGGTTTCCGGCCAGGCACTGGGACTGTCGGAAGCTTGCCTGGAAACCAGCATTAAATATGTAAAAGAAAGAACAGCTTTCGGCGCACCATTGGGTTCCTATCAAATGACTCAGATGAAGCTCACCGAGATGGCTATTCGTATTGAAGCGCTGCGCGGTCTGGTTTACAAATCAGCATGGCTCATCGATCAGGGCAAACCTGATTACACACTGGCCGCGATGGCTAAGTTCTATGGCGGACAGACCGCCGTATTTTGCGCCAATTACGCCGTGGAACTGCACGGCGGCTATGGTTACATTGAGGAATATCCCGTGCAGAAATGGTATCGGGACGCGAAAATTCTGGAGCTATATGAAGGAACCAAAGAGGCCGAAATCATGACGATTGGAAGGGCTCTGCAGGCAAGATAATTATAAAAGCACTGAAATCATTCCCTTTTTTTAAGAAGGATCAGGGATGATTTAATTCGTATCCAAAATCAGCCATCCCCTTTAAAAAAAGCGGGATGGCTGATTCTTTATTCCTTGATGACTTCTCTGGCTATGACAATGCGCTGAATTTCCGATGTGCCTTCATAGATGGTTGTGGCGCGCGCGTCCCTGTATAAGCGCTCGACCTTGTAGTCCTTCGTATATCCGTAACCGCCATGAACCTGAAGCGCCATATAGGCGCTGGAATTGGCCGTTTCTGAGGCGAACAATTTTGCCATCGAAGCTTCCCTGGTAAACTTCAAGCCTCTGTCCTTGCGGTCAGCCGCGGCCAGGGTCAGCCATGAGGCTGCTTCGATCTTTGTCGCCGCATCCGCGATCATAAACCGGATGGCTTCAAACGAGTTGATGGGTTTTCCAAACTGGCGTCTCTCTTTGGTATAAGAAATGGCTTCATCCAGGCAAGCCCTGGCTATGCCTGTAGCCTGGGAGGCAATGCCGATCCTCCCGCTGTCCAGCGCACGCATGGCAACCTTGAATCCTTCCCCGGTGTTTCCCAGCAAATTTTTCGCGGGAATTTCACAATCCTCAAAAACAAGTTCAACGGTGTTAGACGCCCGCAATCCCAGCTTTTCTTCTTTTGACCCGATTTTAAAACCGGGTGTGCCTTTTTCCACGATAAAAGCAGACAGTCCCTTTGTGCCTTTTTCATTGCCGGTTCTGGCGATAAGATTGATGATGTCGGCATACTGGCCATGCGTGATAAAGACTTTTGTGCCGTTAATAATATATTTGTCTTTTTTAAGTACAGCCGTGGTTGTCATCGAGCCGGGATCAGAGCCCGCGCCCGGTTCCGTCAGCGCGAAAGCGCCCAGAAGAGATCCTTCGGCAAGTCCCGTCAACCATTTTTCTTTCTGCTCTTTGTTGCCGAATTTAAGAAGCGGCTCTGTAGACAAATTGGCAACCGACATGGTAACCGCGGTGGACGCGCACGAGTAGGCTATCTCCTGCAAAGCCAGAGAATAGGCCACCGCACCGGCGCCCGAGCCTCCCAGCTCCGGCGGGACCATCATGCCCAGCAGGCCAAGCCCGCCCATTTTCTTTACAGCCTCCATGGGAAACAAGCCCTGCCTGTCCCATTCGGCCGCTACCGGTTCCAGTTCTTTTTTGGCAAAGTCTCTTGCCATGAGCCTGATCATTTCCTGTTCGCTTGAAATTTCAAATGCCATCGTTACACTCTCAGGGGATATACAGAACAACGAGCAGTTCTGCTTTTTCGTCAGAAGGATTGCTTAATTTGTGGTGTAGAGCCGAATTAAAATGGATACATTCACCTCGTTCCAGAAGGCTGGTATTTTTGCCCACCGAAATTGAAAGATTTCCCTTCAACACATAAATAAATTCTTCACCTTCATGGTGGTATTCAACGCCTTCATGTGCTGTATTGGGTTCTATGGTTACGCGGTAGGCGCCGAGATGCTTATCGGAACCTGATTTGGTCAACTGCGTATAGGCATATGATCCCGCGCGTTTTTTCTGGCTTTTTACCCGCGATGAAGCTTTCTTGTTTTCTTTATAATCAAGCGCTTCAACATCAACCTTCAGTGTGCGGCTTAACTGTAAAACAAGCGCCACAGGAGGAGTGACTTCATCTTTTTCAACCTTTTCCAAAAGGTCGGCAGGATATCCGGTTTCATGCGCCAGTTCTTTGATACTCAAATTCCTTTCTTCACGATACGCCTTGACACTGTCGCCGAATGATTTTTTTGTATCTTTTGCTTTCGCCATGGTTATTTCCCTGCAAATTAAAGTTTTACCAACGCAAAAAAGATAGTTACTTTCGCAGTATTTCTATTTCAAGTAATATTGCTATCATATTACGTTACGAAATAATACAACCAAATTGCATGAAGTCAAGGCAAATTACGCTGTTCATTGAACATTCTCCGGTTACGACACCTGCTTAACCAAACCGGGTATCGGCTTCAAAATCAACGGCACGGCCGCGCGTTTTTCCTCACTGACCGCAGGCACAGACTGCGTCTGCGTGTGCGCGATTCTTCCGGCCACGCTGAAATAATGGCTTCCCCGGAAAACCAGTTCTATCGCGGCGGGCCAAGCGAGCAGTCCGAACCTCGACGACCTGATAATAAACCATAACGCTTCAATGCCGAACGGGGAAAAGAAAAGCTTTGCCAGTGCAAAGATCACCCTCATCTTGCTTGGATAATTGGTCAATTTTGATTTCGCTAATTTTTTTTTCCATGGCGCCGCCCGGCGAAGCTCCCATATTTTCAGATCAGGAAACCTGCTGATGACTGTTAACGCGCGGGCGAAATAGCTTTTGGGCTCATAAGTTTCCGCAATCACCCGCTTATAGCCCGCGACCAGTTTTTCCGCCGGCATGACGGGTATGAAGTTGAGCACGGTATCGACGTTATCGCCGCTGTGCGGTTTGTCCTGTTTGATGATCCGTCCTTCCTGTTCCAGCCGTTTGTACAGATCGGTGTTCGGCATGGCGGCAAGCAGACCCACCATGCTTTGGGCAATGCCGTTTTGCCGGATAAATTCCAACTGGCGGTCGAACGCATCATCTTTATCCGTATCAAAGCCCAGAATAAATCCGCCCATGACTTCAATGCCTGCGCGCTGTATCTTCTCGATGGCGTCATTCATGTCGCAGGATGCGTTCTGATTCTTGTTGGCGGCGAGCAGCGTCGCGCTGTCCGGCGACTCAATGCCTACAAACACGGACGTGAATCCCGATCTCTCCATTAAATTCAGAAGCTCGTCATCTTTGGCCAGGTCAATGCTCGCTTCCGTGAACAGCAGATACGGATAGTCGTGCTCTTCCTGCCAGTTTGCCAGCAGCCGGAGCATTTCCTTAACGGCCTTTCTGTTGGCGATGAAGTTGTCATCCACGATAAACAGGCGACCGCGGTAGCCGGTCGCGTAAAGGTCTTCAACCTCTCGCATGAATTGCGCGGCAGACTTGGTGCGCGGAACGCGGCCGAACATCTGGACGATATCGCAGAATTCGCAGTTGAATGGGCAACCGCGGGAAAACTGAAGAGCCATGGAAGCGTAATCGTTCGGCTCTATCAGGTCAAAGCGCGGCGAAGGGGTAAGGTCCATGCCCGGTTTTTCCTTGTTGTCGTAAACCTTTTTTGCTGCTCTCCATTCATAGTCCTTCAGGAACTGCGGAAGGTTGTTTTCGGCCTCATAAAGGATCAGATGATCGATCTTATCCGATTCCAGATAGTCACCCGGCCTGCCGTAGGCCGACTGGACAAAGGGTCCTCCGGCAACAATGGTTTTTCCCAGATCATGGCACATATTGACCACCTTTAAAAATGATTCCCTGTGTATCCACATACCCGTGAGAAAAACGATTTCATGGGGTTCAATGTCGCTTATTTCAAGATCGCGTACGTTCATGTCGATTAATGTGACGTTATAATTTTGCGGCAGCATAGCCGCTACGGTCATCAGCCCCAGGGGCGGCATCACCGCCTTGAATCCGACTGCCTTGAGCGTGATATCATGGCTCCAGAATGTTTGCGGGGTCTTCGGCTGTATCATCAGTGCGTTTATTGTTCTCATTATATCCTCCTTTTCTTGATCCATCCTGATAGTAGAAACCATTATTTCTTATGATCCCTCTCGATCATCCGGCTATAAAATATACCTTGCTTTTTATAATGTCAATATAAAAAGCATAATTTATAGCAAAATAAATAACAATCTAACTGCTATTATTATGCGCAATATGTATAATGCATTGTTATTATGTGTTTTTTTGCTGTAATGAGGAAAAAATGGACAATATTAATTGACATACAAACGCAACTTTCCTATATTCCTAACGCCGTCAATGTCTCATCAAAAGTCATTTAAGCAGATAAACCGAACAATGAGGTGAAGTACATGTCGAAAGCAGAAGTTGCGGTAATGGGGAGTTTTATTGTTGACCTGATGGCCCGCGCCCCCCATCTGCCGGAACATGGTGAAACCGTCAAAGGATCTCTCTTTCAGATCGGTCCGGGCGGCAAGGGTTCCAATCAGGGTGTGGCCGCGTCCCGGTCCGGCGCTTCAGTAACAATGATAACCAAAATCGGCGACGATCAATTCGCGCAGATTGCACTGGAGAGTTTCAAACGTGAAGGGATGGATACGCGCTATGTCATGCGGGATGAGCGTTATCCTACCGGAACAGCGCTTATCATGGTTGACGAACACACGAGTGAAAATATGATCGTCGTTACGATCGGAGCTTGCGAACACATCGCTCTGGAGGAGATCGAGGCCGCCCGTTCCCGGATCGAGAAATCGCGCGTACTCCTGACCCAGCTTGAGACCAACCTGGATGCGGTCGAAAAGGCAGTGGAAATAGCTCATGCCAGTGGGACAAAGGTAATCCTGAACCCGGCGCCGGCGCCGCTAAATCCGCTTCCCGGCAATCTGCTGGAAAAAGTAGATATTATAACGCCCAACGAAACGGAGGCTTCTTTACTCACAGGAGTTAAAGTTAGCAGCATGGATGATGCCAAACACGCGGCACGCGTACTCAAAGCCAGGGGCATAGGGCATGTCATCATTACCATGGGAAGCAAGGGAGCGCTGGTTCTCACGGATTCCAGAGAATATATTATCGATCCGATCAAGGTAAAGGTCATGGACACGACCGGCGCAGGCGATGCCTTCAACGGCGGCCTGGCAACCGCATTGGCCGAAGGCCGGGACATTGTGCAGGCGGTTGCGTTTGCCAACGCCACCGGAGCATTATCGGTAACCAGGATCGGGACTGCTCCGGCAATGCCTTACAGAGACGAAATCGAAAATCTACTCAAGATCCGCTGATAATAAAAGAGAGGACATTATATGAAATTATCGGAATACATCGACCATACCGTGTTAAAGCCGGAAACCGGCACAGAGCAGATAGTGCGTCTCTGCCATGAGGCGCGGGAATTCGCATTTAAATCCGTATGCGTTAATCCATGTCATACCGCGCTCGTGAAAAAGGAACTGGCCGGAAGTCCGGTTTTGACTTGTGTCGTGATCGGCTTTCCACTGGGAGCGACCTCCACGGTTGTCAAGGCCTTTGAAACCATGACGGCGATAGAGAATGGAGCCGATGAGATCGATATGGTCATCAATATCGGCGCTCTTAAGGATCAGAGGCTCGATGTCGTGGAAACAGATATCAGAACGGTAGTAGCCGCCGCCAAAGGCAATGCTCTCGTAAAGGTTATCATTGAATGCTGTCTCCTGACTGACGCGGAAAAGATCGCGGCCTGCGAATGCATTTTACGCGCCGGGGCGGATTATGTAAAAACCTCTACAGGATTCAGCGCCAGCGGGGCCACAGTAGCAGACGTAGCCCTCCTGCGCAGAATTGTAGGCGATAAGGCAGGGGTCAAGGCCTCCGGAGGGATCCGGGATTATCAGACCGCCATGGCGATGATCGAGGCGGGCGCCAGCCGTATCGGTTCGAGTTCCGGAGTTGAAATTATGAAACAGGCCGCTGATACGGCCAAACAGTCTTAAGCGAAGGACAAGAAGATTTGTTCGCGGCAGATCGAAGTCATTAAGACAGAATATTTCCTTTATCTTTGCGACATAAATCCTTGAGGAAAGAATTGGTTATAGGGGTCATGTTCCTTTTTAAGGTCATGAAAAAGCCCCAATTGATTTGGGCCATAAAAGCGCCTGATATATTCCTGCTTGATAAGACCGATGCCATGCTCGGCAAAGGGTGAGCCCCTCCACTGGTAAACCTTATCATAAAGCTTTCGGAACTCATCTTCGCATTGAGCAGATTGCTCTTTTGACGGCATGTAATTAAAGTGCAGATGGGCGTCTCCAAAATGTCCGAAGAGGCCGTAGCGGACACCGATTTTTGAGAACTCCCGATAGAAATTCAAAAGGTCGATGAATTTATCCGCTGTGACCTGCACATCAGTGCCGACTTTAACCACACCCATTTTAGAATTTTCTTCAAATATAGCCTGAGGGGCGCCGGCCCTTACGTGATGAAACTTATTTTCGGAGATTTCAAAGACATTGTCGTGTGAAGTTAAACTCAACCGGCAGAAAACATGGCTGTAAATATCGTCGAAGGTTGAAGATTTCACTTCGAGAAAAATCACATCCTGATTGGCTCCCAGTCTCTCTTCCGGCTTGAAATAATTCATGCAATTAGAATCTAATATTTCACAGGATAAAATCGATGAGCGATGAGACTGTACCGCGTTGAAAATCTCCATGTGGGGTTCATAATTTTCCTCCCAGCGGGGCAGGAGTATAAAGACGTAAGTGACATCTTCATTTTCTGCCGTTTCAATCTCGGCCTCTGTCACGACGCCAAGTTGTCCTTCTGTGCCTGTCATCAGGTCGACAGCCCTCTCAAAACGCGGATAAGGAGCGTTTTTAAAGATTTCATAGTGTTTGAAATCGGCCTTGTAGGAATTTAAGTAAGAAGAACCGCTTTGAAAAGAATGATTCCTGAAAAGTTCTTTTTCCTCGCCGTTAAAATCGAGGTACTTCAAGCGCGTTATCTGCGATCTCAACGTGCCAAAACCAAAGCAGCGCTCACCTGTGCAGGATGTCGCCACCCCGGCGGTGATGAGGGCAAGCTGCTCAGTCGGAGAAGTCTTTAGATTTCTGCCTTTTGACTTTAAATACTTTTTGGCCTCCTCCCAGGAAACCGCTCCGCGTACCACAAGGTTGCTCTTTGGCGTAAGCTCCATATGACGGGGCAGTCCGGACAAGTCGCAGATATAGAAATTATCTGTTTGATTCCAGTTTAAAAAAGATTCGATTTTATCATAGGGGATAACGGTCGACGTTTTTGATGAGTGGTAAAAACCCGACGCGTGACTCAAAAGATGGCCTTTCAAGTCATCATAGGAATAAAATATTTTATATCGGTAGGCCATAAATGCTTTCTTGTCAGGCGTGTTTCAGCTTTTTTATTTCAACGAAATCGTGTTCACAAAATGTGCCAAATAATTATTGTCATTGCGAACCGGCCCACGGCAGGCGTTGCAATCCCGTTATTCTTATGATCCAAGAATAGGGCCGCATAGCGGCAATTGTCAATAGCAAACATTTACCCCGATTTCTTCAACGGACAACTTCGAGAATAACTTTTATCTCTTCCTTGGAAAGAACGGCCGGGCTGTTTTTGCTGTCCGCAAGGGCAATGATTTTTTCCATGTGAAGAGCTGTCATGCCAAAACGGGAAAGCTGTGGAAGCTTTAGCGTCCGTGTCCATGTATCCAGAATGCCTAAAAATTGCTGACAGTAAAAGACGTCGTCACCGCCTGCATCACCGGCGAGTATTTTCCCGATATCGGCAAAGCGCTTTTGGGCGGCAATATTCTTTTCATCAATAATTTTTTTTACAACAAAGGTCATCACCGGAAACAGAAGCTTTCCGCAGGCCACGCCGTGCGGCACCGGGCATAGTCCGCCCATCGGTCCGGCTATGCCGTGCACCGCGCCAAGCCCGAAACGACTGAGCATTATCCCCGAAACAAGCGCCGCGTAAGACATCTTCGTACGCAGAGCAATATCATTACTCTGCCCCAGAGCAAGCAAAAGCAGACTATCGGCGCCCCCCAGCGCCTTTATGGCCGGCGAATCGATAGAAACATCCGCCTTTGTCGATGTATAAGATTCAATCAATTGCGATAAGGCATCAAGCCCGCAGGCCATGGTAACATGCGGGGGTAAAGTCAGCGTCAGTTCGGGATCGACCAGAGCGACATCGGGCATATAAGCATCATGCCGGAGAGATTTTTTATAGCCCTCAATCCTGTCGCACACCACGGCATTTTTTGTCGCTTCACTTCCCGTGCCCGCGGTTGTCGGAACGGCAATAAACGGAACTTTTGCGCCGGAGGGTTTTTTCGTTCCGACATCTTCCAGATAATCTTTAACAGAACCATCCGAAACCAGCATCGCACTGACGGCTTTCCCGAAATCAATGACACTGCCGCCGCCTATAGCGACAACAACGTCAACCGGTGTCCTCCGGAATTGAGAGGCTATGGCATCGATAACTTCTGTTGCCGGTTCGTCCCAAACGGATACGGCCCTGTATTTGATTTGAGCCTGATTAAGTTTCAGGGCAAGGGCCTTCCAGCGGCCGGACTTTTTAAAGGATTCACCGCCGATGATAATCAGCGCATTGCGGCCAAGTGAAGAAATGATTTCAGGAAGTTCGGAAAATTTACCGGCGCCGAAATATATTCTGGGCAGACCTGAAATGTTCAAAGCGTTTATGGCTTCCATGCGGATAAATCCTTCGGCGCCAGAACATTATGGGCAAAACCATCGCGCGGCCTGGCCATCCATGGCTCAACAGCCTCCCGCCATTTTAAATAATGAGCGGTTGTTTTATGCGCCGCAGCCTCCTCGTCAGAGGCATAGGCTTCATACAAAGTGAATGCCGAAGGGTTATTCCGGTGCTGCAATACATCAAACCGGAGATTTCCTTTTTCTTTGATCGAATTCTGATGATTCTCTATAGTTGCTTTAATAAACTGATCAATATTTTCCGGCTTGACAACAATATTGACAACAGTAACTATCATAAAAAACCTCCACATTTTCTTTTGTCCCTTAAGCAGAGGAACATCGTTTTAAGTTCCAGGTTCAGGGTTAAGAAAAATATTTTACACTTGCCATATTTCGTGCGTGATATTTACGATTTGTCGCCGCTGATCATCATTCAGGATTTTCTTCGGTGAGTTTTTGTTCGTCGTATCGCGGTTTTCCACAATCAGCACGGAGGCGTCATTATT
>JBEKJX010000054.1:0-13075 GCA_050011015.1 Smithella sp. | reverse complement strand
ACAGGATTGTCCGCCCAGCGTAAAAGTTCTTTATAAGCGTCATGAATTTTTCTGAAAGTTTCAGCTTGACCGCCCAGATCGGGATGATGAATTTTCACATGCCGCCGGTAGGCATTTTTTATGATTTTGCTTAATTCATGGGATTGAAGATCAGCCTTATTGATTTCCAGGCAATTCAAAGATTCTGTTTTTACGGTGGGAATCCTTATTAATCTGGGACGCTGTGATCCGTCTGAAATAGCGTGGCGTGTCGCCAACTTCAAAACATGCTGAGAAGCAAGGTAATTTTTGTTTGTCCGCCTGGACTCCGCCCACCAGGCTTCTCCCAGATTATTGGTCATTATACTGAAATCGGCGGCCGGATTACTACCCGCCCTGCGCTTACTTTCGTAACGGAATACTTCTTTGATTCCATGAGGAACGATATCCAGAATAATATTTGTATCGGAAAAATAAAAAGTCGCATAACGGGTATTTAAAGCTTGCAGCAAACCGCTCCTCATGTTGAGTTTCTGCCTCAGATGCTGGCGGCATTTTACAGAGCAATAGCGGCGGTTTTTAATGTTTTTTGTCGTGCCGCAGGAAAGACAACGGTTTTTATTTTCAGCGGATAATTTACTTTTTATTAACATTTTATTTGGTTTGATTCATTTTTTGCTGTTCACGCTGCAATAGCTCCTGCCAGACTTCAGCCACTTTTCTTTCCGTACCGGCAATTGCTCCTTTATTATCAATGACAATATCCGCCAGCGCGATTTTTTCACTAATCGGCATCTGGCTGTTCAATCTCCTATGAGCCTCTTCCATGCTGCACCCGTTGCGCTTAATCAAACGGTTTATCTGATCTTCCTGCGAAACCAGAACCACCATAGTCAGATCAAAAAAATACTGCATTTTCCCTTCGAACAGAAGAGGAACATCAGAAAGAACAATGGCATGTTTTTCCCTTTTTTCGATTCTTTCAAGACGCGCTTCCCACTCCCGATAAATTAAAGGATGAACAATTTTACCGAGCTTGCCGAGTTTCTTTTTATCGGCAAAAACAATATTGCCCAGTTTAGCCCGGTCTATTTTTCCGTCCGGACAAAGAATTTCCCTGCCGAAATAATCAACAATTTTTTGCCACGCCGGTTTTCCCGGCTCCTGCGCCTCGTGAGTGAGCTTGTCAAAATCAATCAAGTGTGCTCCCTTGTTCACAAACATCTTCGCTACAGTTGATTTTCCGCAGGCAATACCGCCTGTCAATCCTACATTCAACATAATTTATTTCTTATTGAGATCATAGATTATACGCAGACCGTCCAGTGTCAGCATCTCTTCAATTTTTTCAATCGTCTTCGTTTCCGGCGCTATAATATTCGCCAGGCCTCCCGTGGCGATCACCAGCGGATCGGTTTTTACCTCCGCTTTCATTCTGGTGACAATACCGTCCACAAGTCCCGCGTAACCAAACATGATCCCCGCCTGCATGGCGCTGACCGTATCTTTCGTGATGACTGTTTTGGGTTTGCTGAATTCGACCCGCGGCAATTTCGAAGCCCTTGCAAAAAGAGCTTCACTGGAAATCATAATTCCCGGAGCGATACAGCCGCCCATATATTCGCCCCTGGGAGAAATATAATCAAAAGTAGTCGCAGTGCCGAAATCAACAATAATACATTCTTTGTGATATTTTTCGTAAGCCGCTACAGCGTTGACGATCCTGTCCGCTCCAACCTCTTTCGGATTATCATAAAATATAGGCATCCCTGTCTTGATGCCGGGACCTACAATAAGCGGTTTGATATTAAAATACTTGATACAGAGAGGCTCCAGAATATTGAGCATCGGCGGCACAACACACGAAATAATAATGGCGGTTACGGATCTCATCTCTTTGGCTTTCATCGGGGTGGACAGATACAAATTATAAATGAGCACTCCGTATTCATCAATTGTATGATCAATTTCCGTTCGTATACGCCAATCATGCAGTAAATGTTGTCCATCAAAAAGGCCCAGAACCGTATTGGTATTGCCAACGTCAATTACTATAAGCATAACTTCTCCTTGTATAGTTTGTCATTGCCACGAAACCTCTGTGGTGTCGTGGCAATCTCTCCTTCACTCTTCACGTCTTTTTTCCATAATACTTATATTTCAAGACCTGACCCCGTCACTCCGGAATTGAGTAGCTTTATCAGAATTTACCCTGTAGCCTACCGAAATAATGGCATCCAAATTGTAAAATTTTGTTTCGTAAATTTTATTGTCTGCAGCAGTATGTTCCAAAATGGAACATACTGAATTTTCATTAAGTTCCTTTGTCTTAAAAATATTAGATAAATGCTTTGTAATTGCCGGTCTTTGCGTACCAAATAAATCCGCAATCTGTTCTTGTCTCAGCCATACGGTATCTTTAACCAGACGCACTTCCACTTTTTTTTGATACAGAACAATCTGCCCGCCGGAAATATCTTTTATCTGCTTTGTTTTATTTACCACTTTGTCGCCTGTTATTCATTAATTATGATCTATTCTTTACTTGCTGTTTTCTTGCCATTGCGAAACTCCTCTCAGGCGTTGCGGCAATCTATCTTTCACTCTTCACGCTTCACGCTTCACTTGTTGCTTTTAATAGGGCGCTGTTGTACCCTATTTCTCTCCATTATCTTACAATTTTACTGTCCTACCATGCGCCACCATAACTAACTTTCATGTAACAGAGGTCGGGATCGCTAATAAATTGCCATGAAATAATTCTTTTAGTCTCGTCATCAACCGTATATGACCATCGACATCCCGTAGTCTTAAATTCGTAGATGAATAGGCTTGTATGATCATTGATTGATTCCACTTTGACAGGTTCCGGCAAAGGAACTTCTTTAACCGTCCTCCCTTTATCAAAATCTCGTTCTCGTATGAACAACAGTTTTGCCTGTTCGTGCGATACACAACTCACACATACCATTCCTAAAAGCAATAGAACGGGTAGGAAAATAAAGGGACGGTTTATTTTCATTTCTTTCCACTTTTTCATCTGCATAATAATCTCTTTGCCGGTTTTATTATTGTCGTATCTCCAGCGAAGATTTTAATTTCTTTATTTCCCTCTGTAGTAAGAATCAGTGAACCGTCATCGTCAAGGCCTGTCGCCTTCCCTTCTATCGTTTCATCCTTAAAGATCACCTGAACCCTCTGGCCGATCATTGGCGAAAGCTCAAGCCATTTTTCTTTTATCGGTCCAAACCCTTTTTGTAATAGCTGATTATAACATTTTGCCAGATTTTCATAGAGGCTAATTATCAATTCCGGCCGGGATATTTCGCGACCCGTTTCAACGGCTAACGATGTGGCGATTTCCTGAATATCCTGCGGAAATTGTTTACGGCTTAAATTAACATTAATACCGATTCCCAGAACCACAAAATCGATTGCGTCTGATGACATTTTCATCTGCGCCAGAATGCCGCAGACTTTTTTCCCGCCGATCAGAACATCATTAGGCCACTTAAGTTTAATCTTGCCGGGACAGTAAGTCTCCAGGGTTTCGGCTACGGCAACACCGGCTGCTATGGGAATCTGCGAGGCTTTGGACAATTCGATTCGCGGCCTCAGGATTACAGAAGTGTAAATGTTACTGCCCGCAGGTGAATGCCAGACACGCTGCATGCGCCCTTTGCCTTTATTCTGGCTATCGGCAATAACAACCGTTCCCTCGGACACACCGGCAATACCTAACGAAAAGGCCTCATCATTTGTTGATCCTGTTTCAGAATAATAATAAAGCTGATGACCAAAAAATTTTCCGGCAAGGCTTTTTCTTAACGATTCCTCATTGAAGTTCATAGCATTTATAAGAAGGGACAAGCGTAGAGGTTCCACAATTAATCAAAATCGGCGGATGCGCTTCGCTTCATCCACCCTGCTGCTAACCGGCTTTGATTTTCAGCGAAATGTCAGCGGCGCGTACGGAATGAGTAAGTTCTCCCACGGAAATAAAATCCACTCCGATCGCGGCTATCGCGGCCACATTTTGCAAGCTTACATTTCCCGATGCCTCGATAAGAGCGCGTCCGGCAACAAAATCAACAGCTTTCTTCATAGCCGGAACACTCATATTATCCAGCATGATTATATCCACGCCGCAATGAAGAGCTTCCTTCACTTCCGTTAAATTTTTAGTTTCCACTTCGATTCTCATGGCGCGGCTCATATGCTTCCTTTGTGCCTGCACAGCGGCGGTGATGCCGCCCGCGGCTTCGATATGATTATCCTTGATGAGCACTCCATCATACAAACCGATGCGGTGATTACAGCCGCCGCCGATGCGCACGGCCATCTTATCCAGAATTCGCAGGTTTGGCACCGTCTTGCGCGTATCGAGAATTTTTGCTCTTGCGCCGCGCACAGCTTCCACGTATTTTGCCGTATGCGTGGCAATGCCGGACATGCGTTGAAACAGATTAAGTGAAACACGTTCAGCCATTAATATTTTTGATAAACTACCCGATACTTCGGCAATCAGATCGCCTTTTTTCACCCGGCATCCATCGTCAATTATTTTTTTAACTTTTATGTTTTTATCAAGAAACCGGAATGTCGCGGCAAAGACGTCTATTCCGGCTATGACGAAATCATCTTTGGCAACAGCAACCGCCCTGCCCTTTAATTTACTGCTGACAATGGCCTGCGTGGTAATGTCACCTGTGCCGATATCTTCAGCCAGAGCGTCTTTGATGATTTTTATGATTCGTTTTTCCATCAAACGGAAATTCCCTTTAATTTTTTCAGCGCTCCTTCCAGAGTTATAAATTTTTTCTGGAAGTCTTTTAATTTTTCTTCTTCCTTCTGAATTATTTCCGGCGCTGCTTTGGCGCGGAAGTCACTGTTGGAAAGTTTTTTCGAACACTGCTCTAAATCTTTGGAAACCCTGCCCAGTTCTTTTTCCAGCCTTGCTTTCTCTGCGGAAATATCCACAGCGCCCGCCAGCAGAACAAAAATCTTTGTAGCGCCGATTACAGCGGTCGCCACGCCTTTTGGCTCAACCATATTAATTTGGACTGTCAGCGATTCCAGATTGGCCAGATTCAGAATGTAACTTTGATTTGTTTCAATCATTTTTTTATTCTGTTCTTCCGAAGCGGAAATGAACACCTTCAGCTTCTGCGAAGGCGCAATGCGCATTTCACCGCGAATATTACGGATAGACGTAATGATCTCCATAATCATCTCCATCTCAATTTCAGCCGCCCTGTCTTCCCACTGCGCGTTAACGACAGGAAATTTGCTGACCATGATCGAATTTTCGTCACTGCCTTTCAGAATCTGCCAAAGCTCCTCTGTCAAAAAAGGCATGAAGGGATGCAGGAGTTGCAGCATTCTCTGGAATACTTCATGCAAAGTGCGCTGGGCAGCCTGTCTTTGCTCCGGGTTTTCTTTGCCGTAAAAAACCGGTTTGCTTAATTCCAGATACCAGTCACACAGTTCATGCCAGATAAAACGGTAAACAGCGGCGGAGGCATCATTGAAACGGTATTCATCCAAACTCAGGGTGACATCCTCAATGGCCTTATTTAATTTTACCTTTATCCACTTGTCGGGCAGGGAGTCGGACACATTAACGGATGCCGATTCATCGAAGTCGTCCAGATGGCCCAGCGTTAATTTTGACGCGTTCCAGATTTTATTGACAAAATATTTGTAGCCTTCAATTCGTTCCGGCGAAAGGCGCACATCGCGCCCCTGCGCTGTATAGGCGGCCAGCGTAAAACGAAACGCGTCCGTGCCGTATTGATCAATCATCAAAAGAGGATCAATACTGTTGCCCTTGGACTTGCTCATTTTTTCCCCTTTTTCATCCCGCACAAGCGCATGCAGATAAACATGTTTAAAGGGGACGTCTTTCATCACGTAAATGCCCATCATCATCATGCGGGCCACCCAGAAGAAAAGAATATCGAAACCGGTAATTAACAGTGACGTTGGATAAAATGTTTTAAGAGCCTTTGTCTTTTGGGGCCAGCCCAGGGTGGAAAAAGGCCAGAGCGCAGAACTGAACCAGGTGTCGAGAACATCTTCATCCTGCCGAAGATCCGAGCCGCCGCATCCGGGACACTTATCAGGATCAACCGTGGCGGCAATCACCTTGCCGCAGTTGCCGCAATACCATACGGGAATGCGGTGTCCCCACCATAACTGTCTGGATATACACCAGTCACGAATGTTATTCATCCAGTCAAAATAAGTTGCTTCCCACGACTTGGGAACAATTTTTGTTTTGCCCTTTACCACTGCTGTCATCGCCTGTTTGGCCAGCGGCTTGATTTTGACAAACCATTGCTTGGAGACCATAGGCTCAATATCCGTTTTGCAGCGATAACACTGGCCGACATTATGAGCGTATGGCTCTGTTCCTGCGAGATAGCCTTTCTTTTCCAGATCGGCAATAACGTTTTTACGGGCTTCGTAGCGATCCTGTCCCTTATAAGCTCCGCCGTTATCATTGATGATTCCCTTGCCGTCGATGATCGTAATAATTTCCAGATTGTGACGCTGGGCCATGGCAAAATCATTCGGATCGGAACCGGGGGTGATTTTTACCGCTCCGGAGCCGAAATCCATCGTTACATATTCATCGGCAATGATAGGAATTTTTTTATTCATTAAAGGCAGAATAACGTATTTGCCAACCTTATCCGTATATCTTTTATCGCCGGGATTAACAGCCACTGCCGTATCGCCCAGCATCGTCTCCGGCCTTGTTGTGGCTACCACAATTTCTCCGCTGCCGTCGGCGAAAGGATAACGGATATTCCAGAGAAAGCTCTGACCCTGTTTGAATTCCACTTCCAGATCGGAAATAGCTGTGTGACAGCGGGGACACCAGTTGACAATGTAGTCGCCCTGGTAAATCATGCCTTCGTTGTAGAGCCGGACAAAAACTTCCCGTACAGCGTGGGATAATCCTTTGTCCATCGTAAAACGCTCTCTTTCCCAATCGCACGAACAACCAAGCCTCTTTAACTGATTTATAATAACGCCGCCGTATTTTTCCTTCCATTCCCAGACGCGGGCTATAAATTTTTCGCGTCCCAGATCATGGCGGGAGATTCCTTCCTTCATTAATTGTTGTTCAACCACATTTTGTGTGGCAATGCCCGCGTGATCCATGCCCGGCATCCACAAAGTGTTAAAACCCTGCATCCTTTTAAAACGGATAATAATATCCTGTAGGGTATTATTCAAAGCATGCCCCATATGTAACATTCCGGTTACATTGGGAGGAGGAATAACGATAGCAAAAGCCGGAGCGTCACTGCTGTCCTGAGCGTGAAAATAATTGTTTCTCAGCCAGTATTCGTATAATCTTTTTTCGGCATCGGCCGGTTCAAACGCCTTACTTAACTCTTTGTGTGCCATTTAATTCTACTCCCTGATTTAGTAATCTCTATATATCATTGAATTTACACATATACGCTTCCAAAATTGGAGGCCATAAATAAAAAGGGCTTGCGCCCCATTAAAATATGTCTTTATATTTCAATATCTTAATCAATTGATTTTCAACTTTTCCTTGAACTTACGAATAATCAAAAGAGCTTCCACGCCGGACAAGGGTTTAAGCGGAGCGAATTCCCCCGTTTTAGTATTCTTAACTTCCATAATTCCCCGTGAGGTCACTAACATAATTGCATTGAAACAAGGCATGTCCGATGGAACGTCGGGGAATGATGATTTTGATTTAATATACTTTGTGGATAGATCCTTCTCTTGTGTCAGTTTTATTAATACATCTTCCAGCATTATGGCGTATTCACCGCGGGAGATGACTTCGCCCGGATTGAAATTGCGGTTCGGATCATTTTCCAAACCGCGTACGCCAGCCTCCAGTATTCCCTCAATGTACGTTTTAAATGGATGGTCTGCTATATCTTTTGCCATTAATTTAACAGGTGCGGACTGCAAAGGAATCTCTGCGGAAACTTTTTCCGTTTCCTTTGCATCTGTCTTGGCATCTGCCGGAACTTTTGCGGATTCCATCGTTTCTCCTGAAACTTTAGGGGTCTCTTTTAAGGGTTTGTCCAAAGCTATCGGCGCCTGTTTAACGTAAATATCTTTTATTTTTAATTCTTCCATAAATAAAGCTGCCGTATCCGCTCTGGTCAAGTTCTCCACGAGAGCAATCTTCTTTCCCGTTTCCGTTGAAGGCATGGCCAGTTGAACTTTTTGCAGAAACTTCAATTGCGCGTCGGCATCAGCGATATGATCGGTTTTCAGTTGAATAACCTTGCCGAACATCAGGCCGGCCAGATTGAATTCCAACGCTTCTTTGTATGCCAAGCCCATGTAATAATAAGCAGAAGTATGTTTGGAATCAATGGCAACAGCTTCATCAAATTGATTTTTCGCCAGTTCCAGCCATTTGGGGTCGGATTTGCTGATGGTGTAATACTGAATCCTGCCGATATTCACGAAAAGTTTATCTTCGTCCGACTTTGCATATTTAGAACCCAGCGTCAGATTATCCAGCGCCGTGCCGAATTTATTCGTAAAAGTATCAACCAGAGCCATGCCGGTATAAGCCCTGGAATAATTATTATTAAGTTGAATTGCCATTTTGAATTCGCGACCGGCGTCAGTATATTTTTCCTGATCGAGCAGTTTCAATCCGGTAAAGGTATGGCGTTCGGGAGTATCCAGTTGATTTACAGCCACTCTTGTTTTAGGTGCGCAGGAAAGCACAGACAATACGGCTGCACAAATTATAAATGGGAAAATTAATGTTCTGATTTTTTCACGTTTCATAATGATTATTTCTTCCCTAAACCATTTAGTATAATTATCTTTAGAACCCGCTTAAGTCAAGCAATATTGCATGTTCAAAGAAAATCCGCATTACTTAAACATATTAAAGAAATACTTGAAGCTATCCGCGGCAGGCCGTAAAGAATGTCCGAAATAATCGAAGATTCCCCGTGGCTTGCCTTGGGAGAGCTTCAATCTTCATTCACTTTTTTATTAAGATTTTCTTTCCAGAACATTTCCACATTTTTTTTGATTTCTCCCGTGGAATCACAACCAAACCGGTTTATTTCCTTATCGGCGGCAAACCACGTCATCTGGCGCTTGGCGTAATGCCAGGTATCACGCTTGATTAAATCTATTGCACTTTCCCAATTGTGCTCATTACGCAGAAATCCTATCATTTGTTTATAGCCCAGCGACTGCAGCGGTTTCAGATTTTCATTATAGCCCCGGTCTAAAACGCTTTTAACTTCATCCAGCAATCCCTCTGCGATCATTCTTTCCGTTCGTTGTATAATTCTCTTCTTTAATTCTTTGCGATCCAACTGAAGGCCGATTTTGTAAGTCTTGTAAGGACAATCGGCAAACAAATGCTTTTTTTGTTTTACTAAAATGGATTCCCCGGTTTGCTCCAGAACTTCCAATGCCCGGATTACCCTTACCGAATCATTTTGATTTATCCGTCCGGCCGCACCGGCATCTCTTTGCAAAAGCAAATCATAGATATATTTTTTCCCGTGACGATCCCGCAACCGGCGATAATAATTTCTGATGTTTTCATCCACGTCCGGCGTATCAATGATTCCATGAAGAAGCGCCCGGATATAAAGTCCTGTTCCTCCGGCAATAAAGACGGGCTTCCCCTTCCCTGCCAGATCAGAAATGATAAGCCGCGCCCTTTCGGCAAAAACAGACGCGTTGAATTCTTCATCAGGATTAACAACATCTATCAGGTGATGCTTGATTCCTTTTCTTTCTTCCATGGACGGTTTTGCAGTGCCGATATCCAGATAACGGTACACCTGAAGAGAATCCGCGCTGATAATTTCACCGCCGAATTCCAATGCCAGGTTTACGGCCAACTGTGTTTTTCCCGTAGCGGTGGGTGAACTGATTATTACCAGCGGCAACTTTCCCATTTCTATTTTATTACTTCCTTTTGAACATTTTTTCGATTTCGCTTAAGGAAAAACTGATAGTAATTGGACGTCCGTGAGGGCAGGTAAGATTATAAGGTGTTTCTTCCAATTGACTGCAAAGAGCGTCAACTTCTTCTTCAGAAAGAATATTATTGGCTTTGATTGCCGCGCGGCAAGCCAGTGAGGCCAATATTTTCTCTTTCTTTTCCTCTAAAGAAGGCATCTGATTCTGTTCTTTTAACTGATCGGCAATATCAGAAATCATTTCGCTGATTTTAATTTCCGACAAGGTTGCCGGAATCGCTTTAACGACAATCGCATCCTTGCCGAAAATTTCAATTTCCAGACCGATTTCCCGCAGGAAATCGATGCATTCGGAAAACAATGCAATTTGCGCCGGCGTTAAGCTTATAATTTCCAGGATAAGAAGCGATTGGCTGATAACCTGCTTCGGCGTTGCTTTTT
This sequence comes from Smithella sp., assembly GCA_050011015.1. GTDB lineage: Bacteria > Desulfobacterota > Syntrophia > Syntrophales > Smithellaceae > Smithella. Next base: position 2,684 of record JBEKJX010000054.1, on the reverse strand, counting down.
TTAATTTCTCCAGAAGTATCCGTTCATGGGCCGCATGCTGATCAAGCAAAATCAGACCTTCATCACCGGCGAAAATAAGATAAGTGTTGGCAAATTGTCCCAGATATGAAAGCTCGGAGAAATTTATTTTTTCTTTTACCGGAGCATTATCGCTTTGATAGGGAGTTTCCGGGGGTTCCGCGATCGGACTGCGCGTCAACAGATCATCGCTGATTGCCTGCTGTAAATTCTGTCTGGAGAACAAACCGAAAGGCCTTGGCGCGATTCTATCCCGCGGAGAGATCACGTCTGAAGAAGAACTCTTCTTATTTTTCCGCCGTAATAACAAATCCACTTTTTTAGGCGCTACCGCTGGCGCCAGACGATAAATAAAACTGCTCTTCGACGTTTCAGCGCCGGCAAGATTTTCGGCAATCGATCTGGATACCAGTTGATAAATACTGTGTGAATCCTTAAAGCGAACTTCCATCTTGGCGGGATGAACGTTAACATCAATATCTTCGGGCGGCAGATCAAGAAACAACACGGCCGCGGGGTAGCGTCTCGGCTCAATAACCTGTCTGTACGCCGATAATACGGCATGAGTAATACTGTTATCGCGGACAAAGCGTTTATTGACAAACAAATATATGCTTTTGGAATTTGATTTTGAGAATTCCGGGCGGGAAATAAATCCCATTAAACTTACGTTGTCTTTTTGCGCGTTCACAGAAATGCAATGAGCGGAAAAATCATCGCCCAAAACCATGGAAATCCGTTTGGAGACATCAGAGGCTTCAGGCGCGGAGAAAGATTCCTTGCCATTGACCAATACTTTAAAGCGAATCTCCGGATGAGCTAACGCCAGCCTGGTAATCGCGTCCAGACATAACCCCTGCTCCGTAGCCTCTGTTTTTAAAAATTTCCTGCGGGCGGGAACTTTGGCAAATATTTTTGTGACCGATATCTGCGTTCCGTCGGGACAGCCGGCAGGCGTTATTTCCTTTATCGCGCCTGCTTCAAGAACAGCTTTTGTACCTTCCAAATCATCTTTCCGTCGCGTTAATAACTCTACCCGCGCCACGGAAGCGATGCTCGGCATTGCTTCGCCGCGAAAGCCGAAAGAAGCGACTGAATAAATATCATCGAATTTATGAATCTTGCTGGTCGCATGCCTTTCAAAGACCAGCGCCACATCTTCGTGTTCTATTCCCGAACCGTTATCAACTACTTTTATCGACTTGCAGCCGCCCTCTTCCAACTCCACCCGGATATCGGTAGCTCCGGCATCAATGGAATTTTCCACCAATTCCTTGACAATGGAAGCCGGTCTTTCCACGACTTCGCCTGCGGCAATCTTATTGGCGATTTCTTCGGATAAGATGACAATTCGTTTGGACAATCTTTATCTCCTAATACCAATTCTAATCAAAGCGCTATTTTTGTTGGTGTCGTTGTCGGTTTCCTCAACGTATTAGTAATACGCCTCGTCGCCTCCTCCTCGCCGCCTCAATATCATCTTTGATTAGAATTTGTATAAAACAGAATAACATTATTACATTTCGTCAAAATACGCAACTATGATTGCATATGAACAATTTCCGCTGATGCCATCGTGTCCGGTTCTCTTGAACCATCCTTGCTTTGACAATTTAATCGCGGGCTGTTATGTATAAAAAACGATCAGGCGGCTATATACTATTTCATTTAAAGATTGGTTTACAATTGCGGATAAATTTTAAAATACTCTTAATTTTTCGAAGGTCTAAATGAGCAATATATTGATTACCGGCGTCGCGGGTTTCATCGGATCGGGAATAAGCCGGAAACTTCTGGCCAGTGGCGAAAATGTTATCGGTATTGATAATATCAGCAATTACTATGACAGGCGTCTCAAACATCTCCGGCTTAAGGCATTGAAGCAGTTCCCGAATTTTACTTTCTACAAAGTCAATATTGAGAACGCCAAAGCGTTGTCGGAAGTTTTCCTTAAGCACAAAATACACGCGATTATCAATCTGGCCGGGCGTTCCGGCGTGCGTTACAGCACAAACAACGCGGATTTGTATTTAGCTACCAATTTGCACGGCATCCTTAATCTTCTGGAATTAATGAGAAAACATGATATTAAAAAAATGGTTCAGGCGTCTTCCTCCTCACTTTATGCAGGGCAGAAAATGCCGTTTACGGAAAACTTGCCGGTGAACACGCCTATCTCACCGTATGCAGTTACAAAGAAAGCGGCGGAAGTTCTTGCCTATTCATATCACTATCTTTTCGGACTTGATATCACAATACTGCGCTATTTTACGGTCTATGGGCCTGCCGGAAGACCGGACATGAGCTGTTTTCGGTTCATCAAATGGATTGACGAAGGTCATGAACTCATCCTCTATGGAAATGGTCAGCAAAGGCGTGATTTTACCTATATTGACGATATCGTCAACGGTACTATCAAAGCCCTGAAACCAGTCGGGTATGAAATAATCAATCTCGGAAACAACCATCCCCACAATATGCTTGAAATGATTTCGATGATAGAAAAATGTTTAAATAAAAAGGCCAGAATCAAGAATATGCCCGTTCAAAAGACCGATGTAACGGCAACATGGGCAGACATTGGCAAGGCAAAGAGTCTTCTTTGCTGGACGCCAAAGGTATCACTTGAGGAAGGTATAGCAAGAACAATTAAGTGGCACATCGAA